>DATFGC010000226.1:0-6769 GCA_035249765.1 Gemmatimonadales bacterium
TGGAGCAGCCGCCCTCGGCGGAATTCGCCCCGGTGTTTGCCGCCTTCGACAAGATGACCGCCGACGTGCGCCGGGCGCGGGATGCCCAGGAACGGGTCGCCCGCATCGTGGCCTGGGGAGAGATGGCCAACCAGGTGGCCCACGAAATCAAGAACCCGCTCACCCCGATGCGGCTCGGGGTGCAGCACCTCCGCCGGGTGCATCAGGACGGGCGCACCCCGATCGGTCCGGTGCTCGAAGAGACCACCCGGCGGATCCTGTCGGAGATCGACCGGCTCGACCGGATCGCGCGCTCCTTCAGCCGATTCGGGGTTCCTGCCTCGGAGCGGGGACCGATGGAGGCGGTGAAGCTCACCTCGGTGGTGCGCGATGTCGCCGAGCTCTACCGACTGGGACCCGAGGGCGCCGAGATCGCCGTGGAGAGCAGCGCGCCGGTGCTGGTCGCGGCGCGTGCCGATGAGGTCAAGGAAGCGCTGGTCAATCTGCTGGAGAACGCCCGCAACGCGGAGGCCCGCCGGATTCGCATCGTGATTGCCGGGACAACCCTCGCGGTGCACGACGACGGTCGCGGCATTCCCGCCGCGCTGCTTCCGATGATTTTCGAGCCGCGCTTTTCGACCTCCACCAGCGGCTCCGGTCTCGGGCTCGCGATCGTGAAGCGATTGGTGGAGGGCTGGGGAGGGAAGGTGGCGGTGGAAAGTTCGGAAGGTCAGGGCACTGTGGTTCGGCTGGATCTGCGCCCGGCCGGGGACGCTTCGGCTGGCCCGGGATCTGCCCCTTCCCGGGAAGGGCCCTCCCGCGAGGCCGAGCCATGAACACCGATCCGATTCCCAAAAACCTGATCGCCGTCCACGACCTGTTGACGGAAACCATTGCCATTGCGCAAGATAACGGCCTCGATCTCGGGTACGGTATGGCGTTTTTCCCCCGCACCGGGCGGTTCGACGCGCCGGTCTTCGGAGTAGTCACCCGTGGCGGGGAGTCCACAACCCTGACCTACCGGATGCTGCACGCCCTCCTCGGCCAGACCGTTCAGGTGTCGGGACGGGTTCCCGCCACGGTGCGGGATGGGATGACCTCGGCGCCGGGCCGGATTCCTCCCGCGGCCCTGCTGGACCAGCCGGTCCTCCACCTGTCGCTCACCTGCTCGATCGGGATGACGCCGGACGACCATGAGCGCACCATGCCGCTGGAGTCCACGGTATTCGCCGGCGACCTCCGCGCGCCGATCATTCTGCTGATGGAGCAACGGCCCGCGGGGTGGCCACGCTAG
Organism: Gemmatimonadales bacterium; assembly: GCA_035249765.1. Taxonomy (GTDB): domain Bacteria; phylum Gemmatimonadota; class Gemmatimonadetes; order Gemmatimonadales; family GWC2-71-9; genus JABFSM01. Next base: position 1,274 of record DATFGC010000226.1, read on the forward strand.
CGCAGGCAATGGGGAATGGGCAATGGGCAATAGGTGGTGGACGCAGGGACCACTTGCCTATTGCCCACTGCCGATTGCCCCTTTTGGCTACCGTCCACTCCCCATTGCCTTTGTCGCAGCCTTCATGTCCCGTACAAACTCCGCCACATCCTCTCCGCCCACCAACTTCTTCACGATCGCCGACCCGCTGATCGCGCCCGCCGCGCCCATGGCCAGCGCGGCCTGGACCTGGGCCGGCGTGGCGATGCCGAATCCGAGCACCGGCGGCGGCGCCCCGTACCATTTGAGCCGCTCGATCAACGAGCTCTGATCCCGCCGCAGCGTCTCGTCCGCCCCGGTGACCCCTTCGCGGGAGGTGACGTAGGTATACGCCTCCCCCGCCGCCGCAATCGCGGCGAGTCGCGCGTCATCGGCGTTGGGGGGCGCGATGAACACCGGGGCGATACCCTGGGCCCGGGCCGCGACCGCGACGTCGTGCGACTCGAACACCGGGAGATCCGCCACCAGCACCGAGTCCACGCCTGCCGCCCGGGCCGCGGCATAGAAGCGCTCCGGCTCCCGGTGGCAGACCAGGTTCGCATACACCAGGAGCCCGATCGGCAGATCGGGGAATTCCGACCGCACCTCCGCCACCACCCGCCAGCAATCGGCCTGTCGGACCCCGTTCGCGAGCGCGCGGGCCGCGGCGGCCTGAATCACCGGCCCATCCGCCACCGGATCGGAAAAGGGAAGACCGAGCTCGAGGGCGTCGCCTCCCGATGAGGCAAGCACCCGGATCGCGGCGAGGCTTTTGTCGGGATTGGGATCTCCCAGCATGGCGAAGGGAATGAACGCGCCTTCACCCTGCTGTTCAAGCCGCTCGAACATGGCGGCGTACCGGGCGCTCATAGCGCACCTCCCGGGGCCAGATGCCGGAGCACCGTCTCCAGGTCCTTGTCGCCCCGTCCCGAGAGATTCACCAGGATGCGGGCGGGTGCCGTGGCGCTCCGTGCCGCCCGCAACGCGGCCGCGAGAGCATGGGCCGATTCGAGCGCGGGCAGGATTCCTTCCGCGCGGGCCAGCGCGGAAAACGCCTGCAGCGCTTCCTGGTCGTCGCAGGTGAGGTATTCGGCTCGTCCGGTCTCGCGGAGATAGGAATGCTCGGGACCGACTCCGGGGTAGTCGAGGCCGGCGGAGATCGAATGGCTTTCCCCGATCTGACCCTCCTCGTCCTGGAGCGTCATGCTGTAGGCCCCGTGGAGCACTCCGGGACGCCCGGTGGTGAGCGTGGCACAGTGGCGGCCGGTGGCCAGTCCGTCGCCCGCCGCTTCCACTCCGAGGAGCCGCACCTGGGGGTCGTCCAGAAACGCGGTGAAGATGCCCATCGCATTGGAGCCGCCGCCGACCGAGGCAAACACCAGATCGGGAAGCGCACCTTCGGCGTCCAGCATCTGCTGCCGGGCCTCGTCCCCGATCACCCGCTGAAAGTCCCGCACCATGAGCGGAAAAGGATGGGGACCCGCGACGGTGCCGAGCAGATAGTGGGTGTCCTCGTAGCTCGCCGACCAATCCCGCAGCGCCTCGTTGATCGCGTCCTTGAGGGTGCGCGAGCCGGTGGTAACGGGTATCACCTCGGCACCCATCAGCTGCATCCGGAAGACGTTCGGCTTCTGTCGCTCCATGTCCACCGCGCCCATGTAGACCCGGGTGGCCAGCCCGAGCACCGCGCCGGTGAGCGCGGTGGCCACCCCGTGCTGCCCGGCCCCGGTCTCGGCGATCAGCCGGCGCTTCCCCATGCGGCGGGCCAGTAACCCCTGCCCCAGAGCCTGGTTGGTCTTGTGGGCCCCGCCATGGAGGAGATCCTCCCGCTTGAGGAAGATCCGGGCGGGGGAGCCGGCCGCCAGATTCCGGCAGCGGTAGAGCGGGGTCGGGCGCCCGGCGTAGTCGCGCAGCAGACCGGAGAGCTCCGCGGTGAAGTCGGGGTCCTCCTTCGACTCGAGGAAGGCCGCTTCGAGCTGCTCCAGCGCGGGCATGAGTATCTCGGGGACGTAGACGCCACCGAAGCGACCGAAGCGGCCGGCGAGTTTCATTCGAAGGAGTCTCCCCGCCCGGGCAGGCGTCTCCGCTGGGTGAAGAAGTCTCGCAGCAGACCGGCATCTTTCCGGCCCGGGGCCGATTCGACGCCGGAGCTGGCGTCGAGCGCCCAGGTGTCGAGCGCGGCTGCAGCGGCAACATTTGAAGCGCGAAGGCCTCCCGCGAGAATTACCTCCGCTCGCTCGGGAAATTGCTCCAGTAAGGACCAGTCGAACGTCCGGCCCGTTCCTCCCAGCCGTCCAGCCGTCCAGCCGTCCAGCAACAGGCGATCTGCCCGCCCGCGCTCCGGAATCCGCTCCTGGACCCGCTCCGCCTTCCACACCGCGGTCGCTGCCGGCACCTGCCGGCGCACGGCGGCGGCGTGCTCGGCGGTTTCGTTGCCGTGGAGCTGCACGGCGGCGAGTCTCAGGTCCTCCGCGGCGGCGGCGATTTCTTCGGGGGACTGATCGGCGAAGACGCCCACCCACGACAGCGGGGCGCCGGCCGAGACCTCGCGCGCCTGGGCGATCGAGACCAGGCGGGGCGAGCCGGGGGCGAACATGAGACCGCCGTGGGTCGCGCCGGCTTCGTAGGCGCGGGCTGCGTCCCCGGCGCTGGTCAGGCCGCAGATCTTGGTGCGCCCGTAGACGAGGTCGCGGACCGCACGATCCAAATCGGGCGCCCCCATCAGCGCGCTCCCGACCAGGAACGCATCGGCACCGGGGCGGAGCCGCACGACCGCCTTGCGGGAGTCGATCCCCGATTCGGCCACTACCAGGCGATCAGCGGGTATCTGGGGCGAGACCCGGGCCGTGGTATCGGGATCCACCGCGAGGGTGCGAAGGTCGCGGTTGTTGATCCCGATAATCGCGGCGCCCAGCGCCACCGCGCGGGCTGCCTCCTCCTCGTCGTGGACCTCGGTGAGCACTTCCATTCCCAGCCGGGCGGCTTCGTCTGCGCAGGCGCGCCAGGACCGATCGTCGATTGCGGCCAGGATCAGCAGAATCGCGTCGGCGCCATGGACCCGGGCCTCCACCACCTGGTACGGCTCCAGAAAGAAATCCTTGGCCAGGAGCGGCTGAGCCAGGTGTTCGCGCACCTGCGCGAGCCGCGCGAGCGAGCCGCCGAAGTACCGCTGGTCGGTGAGCACCGACACGGCGTCGGCGTGGCGGCCGTAGCTCGCCACCACGGGGGTGAGATCGGCCCCGGCCCGAATCACGCCGGCCGAGGGGGAGGCGAACTTGATCTCGAGGATGAACCCGGGACGCCCGGCGCGAACTGCCTGCGCGAGACTCCGGCTGGCGGGCACCGCCCTGGCGCGGAGCGACTCCAGGCTGGTGGCTGCCCTTCGGGCCGCGACTTCGCCCCGTTTGTGCGCGAGGATCTCGTCAAGCACCATGGGAGCGCTCCGCCAGCCGTCCGAGTCGTGCCGCCGCGCCACCGCCGTCGAGGGCCTGTCGCGCCATCCGGGTGGCCTGACGGAGTGTGGGCGACTTTCCCGTGATCCAGGCCAGGACCCCGGCATTGAGCGCCACCGCATCCGCCTGCGCGGGGCGTCCCTTGCCCTCGAGCAGCTCGAGCAGCCAGGCGGCGTTCTCCTCGGGACCGGAGCCGGCCAGCGCCTCCACCGGGGAGGGGGTGAGTCCCGCTTCCTCCGGCGTGATGGTGATCCGTCGAATCTCGCCGCCCTGGAGCAGCACCCCCGTGGTGGGCCCGTGCAGGGCCACTTCGTCCAGGCCGCTGCCGTGCACCACCAGGGCCACTTCCCGCCCCAGCAGCTGCAGCGTTCTGACGGCGGCCTCGCACAGGGCGGGATCGTAGATCCCCATCATCTGCCAGGGAGGGCGGGCCGCGTTGGCGATCGGACCGACCAGGTTGAACACGGTGCGGACTCCGAGAGCGCGGCGGACCGGGGCGATGTGGCGGACCCCGGGGTGGTACTGCGGCGCGAACACGAAGCAGATCCCCAGGTCGTCGAGGCAGCGACGCCCGATTTCGGGCGGAGGATCGAGCCGGATGCCGAGGCGCTCGAGGACGTCGGCCGAGCCGCAGCGGGAGGAAACCGAGCGGTTCCCGGTTTTCGCGATCGGGATGCCAAGCTCCGCGGCGACGAACGCGGCCGCGGTCGAGATGTTGACCGTGGAAGCGCCGTCGCCCCCGGTTCCGCAGCAGTCGGCATAGCCGTAACCGGGGCGGGGGAAGGGGAGCGCGGCCTGGAGCAGCGCCTCGACCGCACCGGCCATCACCTCGGGGGTTTCCCCCCGGGTCTTGAGCGCCACCAGCACGGCGGCAACCTCGATTTCCGAGTACTCGCCGGCCAGGAGCAGCCGGAACGCCGTGGTGCTCTCCTCGCGAGTGAGCGCGCGACGGCTCAGGGCCTCGAGCACTTCACCGGCACGCATGGATTGCCCATTGCATGACGTTGTCGATGATTCGGCCCCCGTCTGGAGTCAGAATGGATTCGGGATGGAACTGCACTCCCAGCTGGGGCGCGGCGGTGTGGGCCACCGCCATGACGATCCCGCCGGTTTCCGCGACCGGGACCAGGCAGCCGGGCGTCACCGACGCGGCCAGCGAGTGATAGCGTCCGACCGGAAAGGGCGAGGGCACGCCCTCGAACAGCACCCCACCCTGGTGGCGCACCCGCGAGGTCTTGCCGTGGACCACCTCGCCGGCCGGCCCCACCACGCCGCCGAAGGCTTCGACCATGGCCTGGTGGCCGAGGCAGACTCCGAGCAGCGGCAGCTTCGCGTCGGCCGCCCGCCGAACGAGCTCGATGCAGCAGCCGGCCTCTGCCGGCGCGCCCGGCCCGGGGGAAAGCAGCAGCAGGCTGGGGCGCTGCTCGAGCGCCCGGGTGAGCAGATGCCCGGCGGCCGCCGTGTTCCGCCACACCTCCACCTCGGCGCCGCGGCGGGCGAACTCGTCCACCAGGTTCCAGGTGAAGGAATCGAAGTTGTCCACGAACACCAGGCGGAGCCGGTCAGACATCGGCGCCTCCTGCGATGGCACGGAGCACTGCTTCCGCCTTGCGCCGGGTCTCCCGGGCCTCCTCGGCCGGGTCGGAGTCGAACACGATTCCCGCGCCGGCCCTGACCTGCGCGGTGCCGTCCCGCACCACGGCGGCCCGAATCACGATGGCGGTGTCCAGGGCGCCGTCGTGACTCAGGTAGCCCACTGCTCCGCCGTACGCTCCCCGGCGCGAGGTCTCGACCTCCCGGAGGATCTGGGCCGCGCGAATCTTGGGCGCGCCCACCAGGGTCCCCATGTTCATCGAGGCGGTATAGGCGTGCAGGGCATCCTGCCCCTCGGCGAGGGTCCCCTCGACCTCGGAGACCAGATGCATCACGTGAGCATAGCGATCCACGGTCAGCAGCCGGGTCACCCGGCGGGTTCCGGGGCGGCTCACCCGCGCCACGTCGTTGCGGGCGAGATCGACCAGCATCA
>DATFGC010000227.1:0-4733 GCA_035249765.1 Gemmatimonadales bacterium
CGGGGAGCGGATCGGCCTGCCCCGGCTCCTGGTCAAGGACGAAGCCATCAATCCGACCGGGAGCTTCAAGGCTCGGGGACTCGCCGCGGCGATCACCCGGGCGGTGATCGGGGGCGCCCGGGCATTCACCCTGCCCACCGCGGGGAATGCGGGAGTGGCCGCGGCGGCCTACGGCGCCCGGGCCGGAGTGACGGTGCGAGTCTACGCGCCGCGCAGCACACCGGCGGTCATCCTGGCCCAGATCGAAATGACCGGCGCCGACCTGCACCTGCTCGATGGCCACATCGGCGATTGCGGGAAAGCCAGCCGAGCCTGGGCGGCCGAGAGCGGCGCCTTCGACCTCTCCACTCTGCGGGAGCCCTATCGCATCGAGGGCAAGAAGACCCTGGGCCTGGAGCTGGCCGAGCAGCTCGAGTGGAAGCTGCCCGACGCGATCATCTACCCGACCGGCGGCGGCACCGGACTGATCGGAATGTGGAAAGTGTTCCGGGAGCTTTGGGAGGCAGGGTGGATCAGCGGACCACTGCCCCGGATGTACACCGTGCAGGCCAGCGGGTGCGCGCCGGTGGTGAAGAGCTTTGCCGAGGGGAAAGACCACTGCGAGCCCTGGCCCGATCCCCGGACCATCGCCGCCGGCCTCCGGGTGCCGGGACCGCTGGGCGACCGGCTGATGCTCGAGGCGCTCCGGCATAGCGGGGGAGGCGCCGTCGCGGTGAGCGATTCCGCGCTGGCCGAGGAAGCGGCCACCGGCGGCCGGCTGGAAGGAATCGATTTCGCCCCCGAGGGCGGCGCGGCGATCGCAGCGGCGGGAGAGCTGGCGCGCTCGGGAACGCTGTCGCCCGACGATCAGGTCGTGGTCTTCAATACCGGAGCCGGCTGGCTCTACCGCTAGGAAAGGAAGGGATTAGTCATCGCGAGGCCCCGAAGGGGCCGTGGCGATCTCCGAGATTGCTTCGCCGCCTCGGCGGCTCGCAATGACTTTGCGTCGGGCGACAACCGGGGTGATATTTCAAGTCTATGTCGGGCCGTAAGTTCGCGATCATTGACCCGGCTGCCGGGATCAGTGGAGACATGCTCCTCGGCGCCCTGCTCGAGGTGGGAGCCGGGGAGGAGTGGCTGCGGGGCCTGCCGGCCCGGATGGGAATCCCCGAGGTACAGGTCGAAATAGGCCACAGCGACCGCTCCGGCATTCTCGCGACCCGGGTGATGGTGCGGTCTCCCGACGGGTCGACGGAAGAGCCCTCGGATGTGCATCCGGAGGCGCATCCGCACGTCCATAATGACGTTCACCCCCACCACCACGGACCGCACCGTCACGTCGCGGAACTGATCCGCGTGGTGGAACGGGCGGATCTCTCGGAGCGGACCCGTGCCCTCGCCATTCACGCGTTCCGCCTCATCGCCGAGGCGGAGGGCAGGATCCACGGAAAGCCGCCGGAGAAGGTCTCGCTCCACGAGGTCGGCGCGAACGACGCGCTGGTGGACATCGTGGGCGGCATCGAAGGGTTCGAGCGGCTCGGCATCGAGAACGTGTACGCCATGCCGCTCGCGCTGGGGAATGGCTGGATCAAGGCGGCGCACGGAATTCTTCCGGTACCCGCGCCGGCCACCGCGATCCTGGTGGAAGGACTGGAGATCGCGTCGGGCGGGCCGGTGAGAGGCGAGGCGACCACCCCGACCGGCGCGGCGCTGCTGCGGGTGCTGTCCCGGGGAGCACCGCCCGAGCGATGGCGGGCCGAGCAAAGCGGCTGGGGAGCGGGAACCCGGAATCCGGCGGGTTATCCCAATGCGCTCCGGCTGATCGTTGCGAGCGAAGCGCCCGAAGCGGGCAGCGTGGTGGTGCTGACGACCGACCTGGACGATCTGAGCCCCGAGTACCTGGAGCCGCTCCGGGAGGCGCTGACGGCGGCGGGTGCGCTCGACGTGCAGATGTGGACGACCCAGATGAAGAAGGGGCGGATCGGATTCCGGGTGGAAGTGGTGGCGCCGGCGGGACGGGCCGACGGGATCGCCGAAGCCATTTTCCGGCACAGCACTACCGCGGGACTCCGGAAAACCTCGGCGGAGCGGGTCACCCTGCCGCGGCGGGAATGGAGCCTGGAGACCGCGCCGGGCCACAGGGTCCGGATCAAGACCCTGGACGCGCCGGATGGCGCGCGGGAGAAGCCGGAGTACGACGATGTGGTGGCGGAGGCGCGCCGGACCGGCCGCCCCGCCCACACGGTCGCCAGAGAATTACACGAGCAGGCCGGACGGCACGCCCGCGCTTCGGCGGGAAAGACAGCCGGCCGCACTACAGCGCCAAAGGAGACGGAATGACCACGCGCACGCTGATTCTGGCTGTGGGATGCACCCTGGCGGCCGTGCCGCTGGCGGGGCAGGGCCGGATCAACCCCCGCCTCGCCGCGGCGCAGCCGGCCAAGTACACCGCCGCGCTCTGTCCGATCAAGCCGATGAACTCCAAGGTGGAGAATGCCATCTCGGCGCTGCGGAAGTCCTACGACGTCAAGACGCCCGCCGAAAAGACGACCCAGCTCGAGGAAGCCCGGACCAACCTGGTCGCCGCGATCACCAACGAGGCCCAGGCCAACAACGCCGCCGCCTGGTACTACCTGGCGCGGGTGGCACTGCTTCGGGGCGATCCGGTGGAGGCGGATTCCGGCTTCACCAAGACTCAAGAGCTGGTGCCCTCCTGCGAGATCGACATCACCCAGTACCGCCAGAACAACTGGGCGCTGCTGGCCAACGCCGGCCTCGAGTTCCAGAGGAAGGGCGAGACCGACAGCGCGCTGGCGCTGTTCCGCGACGCCTCGATCCTGTTCCGCGATCTCCCGCACGTGTATTCCAACATGGGCGTGGTGTTCGCCAATGCGAACAAGGAGGACAGCGCGGCGGTGTACTTCGGCAAGGCGCTGGAGATCGCCGAGAAGGACACCACCCTGACCGAGGACCGCAACGCCGCGGCGCTCAACCTGGCGGTGATGTACTCCCGGCAGAACAAGCACGTGGAGGCGATCGCGATCCTGCACAAGTACCTGGCCTGGAAGCCGGGCGACACCGACGCGCGCAAGGTGCTGGCCAGCTCCTTCCGCGCCGCCGGCATGGCCGACAGCGCCGACGCGCTGGAGCTCGCCATGGTGGCCGAGTTCGCCAAGACCAATCTCGATTCGCTGGACAGCCAGGATCTCATGGCGGTGGGGGTGGCGGCGTTCAACGCCAAGCGGTACCCCGAGGCGGAGACCGCGTTCGCCAAGGCGGTGACCCGCAATCCCTGGAGCCGGGACGCGCTCTATAACCTCGCGAATACCTACTTCGCGATGAAGAACAACGAGAAGCTGATCGAGTACGCCTCCAAGCTGCTGGACATGGAGCCGATGAACGAGGACGCGCTCCGGCTGCTGGCCCAGGGCCAGCGGGGGCTCAACCGGGAAGAGGACGTGATCAAGACCGCGACCCGGCTGGTGGTGATGCCGTTCACGGTGGAGATCACCGGCTTCCAGACCGGCGAGACCAAGGCGGTGCTCAGGGCCGAGGCGATCGGCCGGGAGGCCCAGGACGCGGCCGGGAAGCCGCTCAAGACCGCGCCACTGACCCTGGTGGTGGAGTTCGTGGACGCCGCCGGGAAGGTGCTGGACACCGAGGAGATCACGGTGCCGGCGCTCAAGAAAGGCGACAAGCACCCCATCGAGCTTACCGGGACCGGGACGGCGATCGTGGGGTGGCGGTACCGGGCCAAGGTGTAGGACGGCGGAAAGGCGCAAGGGCGCAAGGGCGCAAGGTTGCTGATCGCCTTTGCGCCTTTGCGCCTTTGCGCCGTAGCGCCCCCGCATTGACGCCGGGCGGGAACCGCGACATTCTTCCCTCTCCGCGGGCGTAATTCAGTGGTAGAATGCCAGCTTCCCAAGCTGGACGTCGCCGGTTCGAGTCCGGTCGCCCGCTCTGGCCTGAGAGCTTAGCTGACAGGAGGGCCGCCCTCATCAGGCGGCCCTCATTGCGTTCAGCCCTTGCCCTTCGTTACTTCTAACTTTATATTATAAAGTACTTTCAACAATCTCAGCCTGGGGGCTCTGAAATGTTCAGGGCAGTAGCGGTCGTGGTGACGGCCTTGTTTGCGGGCACACCGGGGTTCGCGCAGGACAAGACCGGTGAGGTCGACAGGATCTTCAGCTGGGTCAAACCGGACATGCCCGGGTGCGTGGCGGCAGCCTCGCAGGACGGAAGGCTGGTGCTCAACCGCGCCTACGGGCTGGCCGACCTCGAGCGGAACGTCCCGCTGACCACCGAGTCGCTGCTCGACGCCGGGTCGATCAGGAAGCAGTTCGTCGCGGCGGCCATTCTGCTTCTGGTCGAGGATGGCCGGCTGTCGCTGTCCGACGACGTCCGCAAGCACATCCCCGAGCTCCACGACTTCGGTCCCCCGATCACGATCGATCACCTGCTCACCCACACCAGCGGCATTCGCGACTGGGTGCCGCTGCTGAACTGGGCCGGCGGCGACCCCGACGCGATGAGCATGATCCTGCGGCAGCGCACCCTGAATTTCGTGCCCGGCACCGAATGGTCCTACTCAAACAGCGGCTATGTGCTGCTGCCCGAGATCGTCACCCGGGTGAGCGGCATGAACTTCTCCGCGTTCCTGCACCAGCGGGTGCTCGATCCGCTGGGGATGAAGCACTCGAGATACGTCGACGATCCGGACGTCGTCATCAGGAACCGGGCGCTGGCGTACGAGC
>DATFGC010000228.1:0-2959 GCA_035249765.1 Gemmatimonadales bacterium
TCAAGGCGATGGGCGCCAACCGGCTCACGGTCTATCCCGGACAATCGTTCATGGGCGGCCGCGCCAGCGACACCCGGGTGAGCCTCACGGTGGACGACGCCACCGCGCTCAGCCGGGACGCCCAGCTCTTGTCGGCGGTCCAGCCGGAGCTCAGCCGGTCGCTTCAGGTCAAGTACGGCAACCAGAATTTCAACATCAACATTCTGGGGACCACCTCGAATTTTCCCGAGGTGAGGAACTACACCATCACCCACGGCCGGATGTTCACCCCCGGCGACGACGGCTCCCGGCAGCGCTACGCGGTGCTCGGCTCCGCCGTGCCGGGGATGTTCGGGGCGAACCCGGCGTCGCTCATCGGCACCACCATTCAGATCCGGGGCCAGCCGTTCGAGGTGATCGGCATTCTGAGCGAAAAGGGCGCCGCAGGCTCCTTCCAGAATCCCGACGAGCAGATCGTGATTCCGCTGGGCACCGCCCGGTTCCGGATGTTCGGCACCGACCGGCTCCGCTCCATCGCGGTGCAGGTGAAGGACGGGGTGCCGCTGGACCAGGGGATGGTGGACATCGAGCGGGTGATGCGGCGGGAGCACAAAATAGCGCCGGGCGGCAACAACGATTTCCAGATCCGGAATCAGCAGGATATCCTGGCCACCCAGCAGCAGACAACCGAGACCTTCAAGATGCTGCTGGGCAGTATCGCGGCGGTGTCGCTGGTGGTGGGGGGCATCGGGATCATGAACATCATGCTGGTCTCGGTTACCGAGCGGACCCGGGAAATCGGGATCCGGAAAGCCCTTGGCGCGACCAAGATCAACGTCATGCTCCAATTCTTGATCGAGGCGCTGGTGCTCTGCATGATGGGCGGTCTGGTCGGGGTCATGGTGGGCGCCGCCGGCGCCAAGGCGATGTCGCAGTTCCTGGGATGGAACACCTTCATCTCGCCCGCGGCGGTAGGGGTCGCCTTCCTGTTCAGCGCCCTGGTCGGCTTGTTCTTCGGCCTCTGGCCGGCCCGCCGGGCGGCCAACCTGAATACCATTGACGCCTTGCGGTACGAATAGTGAGCGGTGAGCGGTGAGCAGTGAGCAGTGAGCAGTGAGCAGTGAGCGGGAAAGGCGGGTCCTGCTTACCGCTCACCGCTTACCGGCTATTAGCTTCCCCCATGCCTCGAAGCGTCGTCCTCGGCACCGGCCGGGCGGTCCCCTCCCGGGTCGTCAGCAACGACGACCTCTCCCGGTTCATGGATACCAGCGACGAGTGGATCCGGGCCCGCACCGGAATCCGGCAGCGCCACTGGATCGTGCCCGGAGAATCCGGGGTGGCGCTGGGCGGGGAGGCCTCGCGCGCGGCGCTCGCGATGGCCGGCCTCGCACCGGAGGAGCTGGACGCCATCGTCTACGCGACATCCACCCCCGATCATTTCGCCCCCGGCAACGGGGTCTTCCTCCAGCGGGCGCTGGGACTCACCGACACCATCCCGGCGATCGACATCCGGATGCAGTGCGCCGGTTTCGTGTATGCCCTCTCGGTGGCCGACGCCTACCTGCGCACCGGCGCCTTTCGCCGGATCCTGGTGGTGGGACAGGAGGTCCAGTCCACCCGGATGGAGCTGTCGACCGAGGGGCGCAACACGGCGGTCATCTTCGCCGACGGCGCCGGTGCCCTGGTCCTCGGTGCCACCGAGGAGGACGGGCGGGGCATTGCCGCGTTCGATCTCCATAGCCAGGGGGAAAACGCCGAGAAGCTGTGGGCGGAGGGTCCCAGCGCAATGGTGCGGCTGGAGGACTGGCCCAGGGACATCGCCGAGGGACGCTGCTGGCTCTCGATGGACGGCCGGGAAGTCTTCCGTCACGCGGTGGTCCGGATGCCGGAATCGGTGCGGGCGGTGCTGGGCCGGGTGGGCGCCGGAGTGGAGGACCTCCGCCTCCTGATTGCCCACCAGGCCAACCTGCGGATTTCCGAGGCGATCCAGAAAACCCTGGGCCTCCGGGACGACCAGACGTACAACAACATCCAGCGCTACGGAAACACCACCGCGGCCACCATTCCGATCGCTCTGGATGAGTGCGTCCGGGAGGGGCGGCTCGCCCCGGGAGACCTGGTGGTCCTGACCGCGTTCGGCTCGGGGTTTGTCTGGGCCAGTTGCGCCCTCAGGTGGTAATCTCCGGCGGCTGAAACCCCGAGGGGTTATGTTTCGTACTGAAACACAACACCACGAGCCACGGAGGCTCCGATGATCGACACCGTCATTGCGATTCTGGCCCTGACCGTCACGGTCGGGAGCGGCATTCTGGCGTTTGGGTTCGCGCGAGGCTTCGTCCGGCGGCGGCTGCGGTTCGTGGACGCGATCCGCTCTCCGGTGGCTCCGGTGCTGGCGGCGGTGGGGGCGGCGATTCTGGTGATGCCGCTGACCATGCTGCCGCTGATCGGGGCGGTGGTGACCGGCGTGACGGCCGCAGTGGTCGGGCTGGGTGCCGGCCTGGGAACCCGGAGCGGGGTGAAGGCGCTGCAGCGGGGCGATGTACGGTAGCGGTCAACGGTCAACGGTCAACGGTCAACGGTCAACGGCTGACGGCTGATGGCTGAGAGCTGATGGCTGTTAGTTTTCCCGCCATCTATGCCGATCATCACCTGCTCCCGCTGCCACCAGACCCGCGAATCCCAGGCCTTCGCCCCGTTCCCCAATGAGCTGGGCAAGCGGGTCTTCCAGGAAATCTGCGGAATCTGCTGGGCCGAGTGGCTCAAGTACCAGCAGCAGCTGATCAATCACTACGCGCTGAATCTGCGGGAGCCCAAGGCCCGGCAGTATCTGCTGGAGCAAATGGAGCAGTTCCTCTTTACCAGCGCGCCCCAATCCTGAAGGTGACGTCGATCGCGGGGCCGCTGGGCTCCAGGTCCTCGGTGAGGCCGAGGATCCACTCCGGACCGCGCCTGAACTTGAGAAACCCGCCGGTATCGATGG
>DATFGC010000229.1:0-6924 GCA_035249765.1 Gemmatimonadales bacterium
CCTCTGATCGATCGCGGGAGGGTGGCCGGGTTCCTGGCCGACTTGAGCGAAGGTGCCCGGGCCGGGGTGCCCTCCACCGGTCACGGCTGGCGCACCGCCCAGGCCTCCTCACGGGTCGGAGTCACCAACCTCCGGATGCTCCCGGGCACCGAGAACCGCCCAACCCTGCTCACCATGATGGGGAAGGGGATCCTGATTGAAGAGCTGGACTGGTGCGCGGGACCCAATCCGATCTCGGGCAACATCGCGCTCCGGGCCCCATGGGCCTATCTGGTCGAGGGGGGCGCCATCAAGGGGCGGCTGGAGGGGCTGGTGCTGGCGGGCAACGTGTTCGAGGCCCTGCGGGAGCTGGGTGGGGTGGGGAATGACGCGAGCTGGATTGGGGCGACCTGCCTGCCCACCCTGCTGCTTACCGATATGCCCGTGAGATGTGAGACGTGAGATGTGAGACGTGAGGCGGAAGTGCGGTGAGAGGTGAGAGGGACCGCCGTCATCGCGAGCGGCCGAAGGCCGCGTGGCGATCTCGCGGCTGGATCGCTTCGCTTCGCTCGCGATGACTACGTCTTACGTCTCTCCTCTCACCTCTCACGCCGTCAGGCCGCCAGCGCATCTCCATACGTCATGCCGGTCGTCATCCGCTCGTACACGTAGGTCAGCACGTCGGGCGAGCCCACCAGAAAGCGGCAGCGCGATTCGCCCCGGCTGGAGCACTCCACTTCCATGACCGCGGCCTGGGACCCGCCCAGCCGGGTGAAGAAGTCGGCCAGCATGCCCGAGGAGAAGTGGCAGCAGGGATACTCGGCGCCGTGGGGCTCCGCTTCGGCCCACTCGTGCATGTCCAGTGCGATCACCGAGGGCGACAGCTCGCTCAGGGTCACCGACCCCCAGCCCGCCTCGCCGAAGAATCCGGAGAGCGCCTGGGCCAGAAACTCGGTATCCAGCTCTTTGGGGGAATTGACCCGATAGTGTTCCCGGCTCCAGCCCTCGAATGCCTCGTACACCGCTTCGCCGGTGGCAAAGCCGATCTCGCGGAGCAGCAGCGCGGCCTGGGGGCCGGTCTCCCGCTCGAGCACCGTGCGTAGGTGGTGCAGCGCCCGCTTCCCGACGATGACGCCCGCGGCGCCGGCTGTGGCTGTGCTCATGTTCGCTGATCGCTTTCTCTTGGCCGGTCACCCCGCGTCCTGAAGGCGGCGGAGCAGCTCGGCTTCGTCAATAATTTCGATTCCGAGCGCGCGGGCCTTCTCCAACTTGCTTCCCGCGTCCTCGCCCGCCACCAGCGTATCGGTCTTCTTGCTGACGCTCCCGGTCACCTTGCCGCCGGCGCCTTCGATCAGTCCGGCGGCCTCCGGCCGGGAGAGCGTGGGCAGCGTCCCCGTAAGAACGTAGCTCTTCCCGGCCAGCGGCCCGACCCCCGGGACGGCGACGGGCTCCGACAGCGTCAGCCCGGCCTTCCCGAGGCGGTCGAGCAGCTCGGTACTGGAGGGGTTATGGAAAAAGCTTGCCACCGCTTCGGCGATGGTCGGGCCGACCCCTTCTACCCTGCTTATCTCCTCCGCCGATGCCGACTTGAGTGCCTCCAGGGTCCGGAAATGCCCGGCCAGGAGGGTCGCAACCGTCTTCCCCACGTGCCGGATCCCGATGGCAAACAGGAGGTTGCTGAAGGGCTTCGCCCTTGAGGCTGCAATGGCCTGCACCAGCTGCTCGGCCGACTGCCGGGCGAACCGGTCGAGCTCCACCAGCTGATCGGCCGAGAGGGTGTAGAGGTCGGCGACGTCGCGGATGAGGCCCGCCTGCAGCAGTTGGCGGATGCGCTCCGGTCCCAGCCCGCGAATGTCCATGGCTTCGCGAGAGGCGAAATGCACGATCCCCTCGAAGATGCGCCCGGGGCAGGCGGGATTCGGGCAATACGACATCACTTCGTCTGCAGGCTTCTCCACCGGCGTGCCGCAGGCGGGACAGTGGGTTGGCATCGTGAAAGGCGTTTCACTCCCGTCGCGCCGCTCCGGGAGCGGCCCCACCAGCTGGGGAATGACCTCGCCGGCCCGGATCACCTCGACCCAGTCGCCGATCCGGATGTCCTTCTGGGCGATCAGCTCGTCGTTGTGGAGGGTCGCGGTGGTGATGGTGACCCCACTCACCTCCACGGGCTCCAGCACCGCATAGGGATTGAGCGCCCCGGTCCGCCCCACGTTGATCCGGATCTCCCGGAGCCGGGTGACCGCCACCTCGGGGGCAAACTTGCGGGCCACCGCCCAGCGGGGCTCCCGTCCCCCCACTACGCCCAGATCATCGTGGAGCTCCCGGCGGTTGACTTTGACGACGACGCCGTCGGCCTGGAAGGGCAGGGTTTCGATCAGCGCCTCGAAGTGGGGGATTCTCTCCCGCACCGCGGCCAGGCTGTCGTGCTTTTCGTGGTGGGGCTCGACCTTGAAGCCCCACTTTTCCAGCTGCTGCAACAGCTCGTGCTGGGTCTTGAGCGGCAGGCGGCCCTCGATGATCTCCACGCTGAAGGCGAACATCCGGAGCCGGCGCTTCCGGGTGTCGGCCGGGTCGAGCTGGCGGAGCCCGCCCGCCGCCGCGTTCCGGGGATTGGCAAAGGGCGGGTCTCCGCTTTCGGCCCGCTCGGCGTTCAGCTTCTCGAAGTTCTTGTAGGGGAGATACACCTCGCCCCGCACTTCCATCAGCGCCGGCACATCCTTGCCGTTGACGGTGAGGGGGATGTCGCTCACCGTGCGGAGATTAGCCGTGATGTCCTCGCCGGTGGTGCCGTTGCCCCGGGTGGCGCCGACTTCGAGCCGGCCCTCCCGGTAGGTGAGACTCACCGCGGCGCCGTCGATCTTGATTTCGGTGGTGTATCCCGCCTGGCGGACCTCTTCGGCCAGCCGCGCGTTACGGTCCTCCCAGGCCACCAGCTCCTCGTCCGAGAAAGCGTTGGCCAGCGAAAGCATGGGACGGCGATGGGGATGCTTGGCGAGGGATGAAGCGGTCGCGGCGCCGACTCGCCGAGTCGGGCTGTCGGGCGTGGCCAGTGAGGGATGCTGGCTCTCCAGCTCCTGGAGCTCACGGAACAGCCGGTCGTACTCGGCGTCGGAAATCTCCGGCTGGTCGCTCAGGTAGTAGAGCTGGTTGGCGCGCTCCAGCAGCCGGCAGAGCTCAAGGGCCCGCTCGACCAGGGCGGCGGGGGGCCCCGCGCTCATTTTGACTGGGCTTCGCTGGTCAGCACCGTCAGGGCGACGCCCACCAGCCGGTCGAGCTCCTCCGAGCTGGCCCGGGCCAGCAGGCCTTCGTCCCAGGCCCCGTCCCGGTCCCCAAAGGCGAGCAGGAAGCGGCGGAGGAAGCCCAGCATCGCGGCCCGCTCCCGCTCCACCGCCACCGCGGCAGTGCCGCCGCCCCGGGTAGCCTGGAGCCGCTCGAAGTGATGGGCCTGGCGGAGGGCGCGGGCGGTGAGATCGGCCACCACCCGGCAGAATTCGACTTCCTGCTCGGCCAGCTCGACCCCGTCGCGGTAGGTACGGAGAAAAATCGCCCCGATCGGGACATCCCTCCAGCTGATCGGCACCACAGTGATCGACTGGACCCGCCGGCTGGTGAGCACGGCGAACACCCCGGCCAGGGAGGCTTCCCGCATCGCGTCGGGGATGCTCACCACGTTGCCGGTTTCGAGGGCGCGGCGCAGCTCGGGGTAGCGGGACAGGTCCACCACGTGATTCCGGATGGCGGGGTCTTCGTAGCTCGCCACCAGGTGCACCGCGCCGCCGCCTCGCTCGGCCAGGAACACCGAGCAGCGGTCGAGGCCGAAGGTGTTGCCCAGCCGGCGCGCCACCGTCTGGACGATGTCGAGGTAGTGGAGCGAGCCGCCGATGTCGCGGAGCAGGTCCAGCAGGGCCAACAGCTGCTTGCGCTCCCGCTCCAGCGCCTCGACCCGGCCCTGCAGCCGGGCGATCTGGTCGGTGGCGTCGGCGATCGATGAAGGAGTCAGGGTCCGCATTCGAGATGGGGGATGCGGGAAAATTGCCGGGCTCGACACAGCGGGTCAAGCGCGGATACGTTCCGTCGGGTTCTGGGAGCACACCGAGAGGAGTCAGCTATGACCCGAAATGCCGAGTCGCCCGACCGCGAAATCAAGCTGGAGGTGGAGGGCGGCTCTCGTGCCGGCGGGTTCGCCGCCGGGATTGCTATTGGGGTGATGCTGGGAGCGGCGGTGGCGCTGCTGTTCGCGCCGGCCCAGGGCCGGGTGACTCGGGGCAAGCTGCGCCGCCGGCTGGAGGATGTCCGGGAGTATGCCGAGGACGAGTTCGACGACCTGCGCAAGAAGGCGCGGAAGGAGCTGCGGCGGCGGATCGGGTAACTGCGGTCAACGGTGAACGGTGAACGGTCAACGGGACAGGCCTTGCGGAACGGGGTGTCACCCTGACCCTGAGCGAAGCCGCCGTCCTGAGCGTAGCGAAGGAGAAGGGGAAGGGGCCGATCTCCGCTGTCTCTCCCCCGGGCTCGAGTGAGACTCGCCCACGGCGCCTGCGGGCCAACAAGATTCGTCGCGTCACGCCACCCCCTCGCGACCCGACGTCGCCTACGGCGAGTCCCACTCGTCGCCGGGTGACTATCTATTGGGGAACTTCCCGTTGACCGTTGACCGTTGACCGTTGACGCAGTTTCGCTAACATCTCCCCCGCCTCCCTCCGATACATGCTGTCCGCCGCCACCTGATCGGGCAGTGCGGCGACCCGTTCCAGCTCGGCGGCCGCGCCGCTCTTGTCTTTTCTCGCGGCGAGAATCCGCGCCAGCACCAGCCGGTGATAGATCCGCTCCGGCGCGAGCGCCACCGCCAGCTCCAGTCTGCGTTGCGCCTCGCTCCAGCTCGCCTTGCCGAATTCCTCCCCGCCCAGGATGCTCCTGGCGATGAAGCGCTCGAAGCCGGAGAGCCGCATCACCTCGTAGTGCCAGCGCCCCAGCAGGTGCTGGGCTCCATCGTGGGTGGAATCCGCCGCTACGGCCCGGAGGGCGAGCGAGCGGATCTCGTTGGACATCCGCACTTTGTCGCGGATGCCTTTGGTGAGCGCGGTGTTCCCCAGCACCATTCCCAGCGCGAAGAGCGCATTCACGTTGTCCGGTGCCACCCGCACGGCCCGCCGGGCATACTTCTGGGCCTGCTCGAGCAGCGAATCCCGACGGGGCCGATCGCGCTTCTCGCGCAGCGGAAGCGCCATGTCGCTCCGGGCCATGGCGGCGCGCCAGCCGGCTTCCACGTCGAGCGAGTCGGCTCGCAGGAGCAGCTCGAACCTTGCCAGTGCCTCGGCCGGCTCCATGGCGGAAAGCCGGATCCCCTCGGCGAGGATGGAGTCCCGGGACGGGGCCTGGCTGGCGGCCAGAACAGCGGCTACGACGTATGTTATCAAATGGTCCCTGGCTCCCCGGCTCCCCGGCTCCCTGGCTCCCTGTGCTGATCCCAAGACTAATCGAACGCAAACGCGACGGCCTCGCCCTCACCGGTGATGAATGGCGGACGCTGATCCGCGCCTACGTCGCGGGCCAGGTTCCCGACTACCAGATGAGCGCGCTGGCGATGGCGGTGGTGTGGCGGGGACTCGAGTCTGGGGAGCTCGCCGCCCTGACCGAGGCCATGCTGCGCTCCGGGGCCAGCCTCGACTTCGGTGACTGGACCACGCCCCGGGTGGACAAGCACTCGATCGGGGGAGTAGGCGACAAGACCTCGCTGCTGCTCGCGCCGATGGTGGCGTGCTGTGGCGTCGCGGTGCCGATGATCTCGGGTCGGGGACTGGGCCACACCGGCGGCACTCTCGACAAGCTCGAGGCGATTCCCGGGTTCAACACCCGGCTCTCGCTCAATGAAGCCATCGCCCAGGTGAAGCAGCTCGGCCTGGCCATGCTGGGTCAGACCCCGGAAATCTGCCCGGCGGACAAGAAGCTCTACGCTCTCCGCGACGTCACCGGCACGGTCGAGTCCATTCCGCTCATATCCGCCAGCATCATGTCCAAGAAGCTGGCCGAGGGGCTGACTGGGCTGGTGCTCGACGTCAAGACCGGGAGTGGCGCCTTCATCAGCGACCCGGCCCAGTCCCAGGTGCTGGCGAAAACCATGATCGGCATCGGCGAGGCGCATGGCTGCCGCACCGTCGCGCTGATCACCGCGATGGACCGTCCCCTCGGCGTGGCCTGCGGCAACGCACTGGAAGTGATCGAATCGCTGGAAGGACTGCAGGGCAGGGGCCCAGCCGACCTGATGGAGGTTACCTACGCGCTCGCGGTCGAAATGCTCCTGGTGGCCGGTGTGGACAGCGATCGCGCTTCAGCCAGACACCGCCTTGAGGAGACGGTCACTTCAGGCAGGGCGCTCCAGCTCTTCGCCCGGATGATCGAGGCCCAGGGCGGCGATCCCCGGGTCGTTTCGGATTACTCGCTGCTCGCGAAGGCGCCGGTGACCATGGAGTACCGGGCGGTGCTGGACGGTGTGGTGTCGGAGGTGCCGCCCCGGAAGATCGGGCACGCCATCATCGCGCTGGGCGGTGGGCGGTCCAAGACCGAGGATTCGATCGATCCGGCGGTCGGCCTCATGATTCCGGCCAAGCCGGGGCAGCGGGTGCAGCGGGGGGATGTCCTCGCGGTCATCCATGCCCGGACCCAGGCGGGTGCGGAACGGGCCCGGGAAGCGCTGGACGAGGCGATCGTGCTGGGAGACAGTGCCAGGCCATTGCCGCTGGTTTCCCACCGAGTCACTTCGGCCGGGGTTGAGATTCTGTCACCCTGAGGAAGCAGAGCGACCGAAGCGTCGTCCTGACCATACCACGATCTGTCGGGCGTGGTGCGCCGGGTGAGGCTGGCCACTCCCGGTGTCGTCCTGGGTGCAATTCGGCGTCTGGGTTCGGTCGAGGTAGGAATACAGGGCCGGTATCGGCACCAGGCCGA
>DATFGC010000230.1:0-4487 GCA_035249765.1 Gemmatimonadales bacterium
GATCCGGGTGAACGAGTACATCTCGGTCTCGGAGCTCGCGGGGCTGATGAAAGTGCCTGCCACCCAGATCTTCCAGTTCGCGTTCAAGGATCTGGGCATGATGGTGACGGTGAACCAGCGCCTTGATTTCGACCAGATCGAGCTGATCGCGTCGGAGTTCGGCTTCCAGGCGGTGCGGGAAGACGAGTACGCGGCCGAGCTGACCACCGCGCCGATCGCGGACAAGGAAGAGGACCTGACCTGGCGGCCGCCCATCGTGACCATCATGGGCCACGTGGACCACGGCAAGACCTCGCTGCTCGATTACGTCCGCAAGGCCAACGTGGTCGCCGGCGAGGCCGGCGGCATCACCCAGCACATCGGCGCCTACCACGTCACCCTGCCGGACCAGAAGGTCATCACCTTCCTCGACACCCCGGGCCACGAGGCGTTCACCGCCATGCGGGCGCGGGGCGCGCAGGTCACCGACATCGTGGTGCTGGTCATCGCCGCGGACGACCAGGTCATGCCCCAGACGGTCGAAGCGATCAGCCACGCCCGGAACGCCGGGGTGCCGCTGGTGGTGGCCATCAACAAGGTGGACCTGCCGACCGCGAATATTCCCAAGGTCAAGCAGGACCTGCTCCAGCACAATGTGGTGCTGGAGGAGTTCGGCGGCACCATCCTCTCGACCCAGATCTCGGCCAAGAAGGGCACCGGGGTGGACGAGCTGCTGGAAAAGGTGCTGCTCCAGGCCGAGCTGCTCGATCTCAAGGCCAACGCCGGCGGTCCGGCCCACGGCACTGTGCTGGAGGCCACTCTCGATCCCGGCAAGGGGCCGCTGGCCACCGTGCTGGTACAGCGGGGCACCCTGCGGCAGGGCGACAACTTCATCTGCGGCAAGTTCTCCGGCCGGGTGCGCGCGATGAGCGACGAGCGCGGCAAGCCGGTCAAGGCCGTGGGCCCCTCGATGCCGGTGCAGATCCTCGGCTTCGAGGGAGTGCCCGCCGCGGGCGACACCTTCCTGGTGGTGGCCGACGCGAACGAAGCCCGCGAGATCGCCCAGAAGCGGCAGCGACTGGAGCGCGAAGCCCAGAACCGCCGGGGCGCGCGGGGCGGCACGCTGGAGGACTTCAGCCGGGCCCTCAAGGAGGGCCAGGTCACCCAGCTCAAGATCATCATCAAGGCGGACCAGGGCGGTCCGGCCGAAGCACTGGCCGACGCGCTGGCCCAGCTCAGCACCCCCGAAGTCCGGGTCGAGGTGGTGCACCGCGGGGTCGGCGCCATTACCGAGAGCGATGTCATGCTGGGCAAGGCCTCGGGCGCCATCATCCTGGGCTTCCACGTCCGGCCCGACGCCAATGCACGGGCCACCGCGGAAAAGGAAGGGGTGGACGTCCGGACCTACCGCATCATCTACGAGGCGGTGGAAGACGTGCGGGCGGCGCTGGAAGGCCTGCTCAAGCCGGAGCAGCGGGAATCGGTGCTGGGCGAGGCCGAGGTGCTCCAGGTCTTCAAGGTCAGCAAGGTCGGCACCATCGCCGGCTGCACGGTGCGCTCCGGCATCATTCAGCGCACCGCAAAGGTCCGGGTGGTGCGGGACGGGACCCTGGTGTACACCGGAGCCATCTCCAGCCTCAAGCGCTTCAAGGACGACGTGAAGGAAGTGCGGGAGGGGCTGGAGTGCGGCATCGGGGTGGAGAACTTCAACGACCTCAAGGTAGGCGACCGGATCGAGGCGTTCCGCATCGAAGAGATCAAGCGGACCCTCCAGCCCGCCGCCGGCGCCACGGCCTGAGGCGGGCGCCGTGGCCAAGAGCCCCAAGCGGCGGCCCGGACAGGTGGCCGAGATCGTCCGTCAGGTGCTGGCCGAGGCGCTGGCCCGGGACATCCGCGATCCGCGGGTCGGGCTGGTCACCCTGACCCGGGTGGAGGTGAGCGGAGATTTGTCGCATGCGAAGGTATATGTGATGGCGCGGGGCGAGGGAGTAGCGAAGAGCGAAGAGGATGGTGCCCGGGCGCTCGAGGGACTCAAGAGCGCAGCCGGATTCCTCCGGTCCAGGATCGCGAAAGCGCTCTCGACCCGCACCATTCCGGAGCTGCACTTCGAGCTGGATCGCGGCCTGGAGCACGCCGCGCGCATCAACGCGGTGCTGGCGGATCTGAAGCGGGAGGGTGAGGACTGATCGGGGCGTTGCTGGTGGACAAGCCCGAGGGACCCACCTCGCACGATGTGGTGGCGCGGGCCCGGCGGTTGTTTCGAACCCGCGCGGTGGGTCACACCGGAACCCTGGATCCCTTCGCGACCGGGCTTCTGATCCTGGTGTTCGGCGGCGCGACCCGCCTGGCGCGGTGGCCGGAGCGGCATCCCAAGAGCTACCGCGCGGTGATCCGGCTGGGACGGAGCACCGACACCGATGACCGGACCGGGGTCACCATCTCCGAGCGTACCCCGGCCGAATGGCCCTCGCGCGCCGCGGTCGAGGGCGCGCTGGCGACCTTGCGCGGCGCCCAGCTCCAGCGGCCGCCGGCCTACTCGGCCCGGAAAGTGGAGGGGGAGCGGAGTCACCGGCTGGCCCGTCGAGGGGAGCGGCCCGAGCCGGCCGCCACCCCGGTGGTGGTGCTCTCGCTCGAGCTGCTGGACTACCAGCCACCGCTGGTGACGGTCGAGACGGTGGTGAGCGCCGGGACCTACATCAGGTCACTGGCCCGGGATCTGGGAGATGTGCTGGAGGTGGGGGCTCACGCCGAGGCGCTGCGGCGGGTCAGGATCGGGCCCTGGAGGGTGGAAGAGGCCGAGCCGCTGGCGACGCTCACCGGGAGGGAGAAGCTGCTGCCTCCGCTCGCCCTGTTGAGCGGGCTCCCCGAGGTGGCGCTGGCCCCGGAGGAAATGCCGGCGGTGCGGGTGGGACGGGAGATCGCCCGGCCCGGTCCCACCGAAGGCGAGGCCGCCCTGGTGGAGGGCGGCAGGCTGGTGGCGGTGGGCCGGGCTTCACCCCGGGGATGGCATCCGGCCGTGGTGCTGCCTCCCTACGAGGGAGCATGAGCGGGAGCGTCGTCACCGTTGGCTCCTTCGACGGGATGCACCTTGGCCACCGCGCGGTGGTGGACGAGCTGCTGGAGCGGGCCCGGGCCGGCCGGCGGCAGGCCGTGCTGGTGACCTTCGAGCCCCACCCGGCCTCGGTGCTGGATCCCGGCAACGCGCCGCCCCGGCTCACCCTGGCTCCCGAGCGCAAGGAGATTCTGGCCGAGCTGGGGCTGGATCGGGCGGTGATCCTGCGGTTCGACCGCGGGCTCGCCGGGATGAGCGCGGAGCGGTTCGTCCGGGAGGTGCTCCTCGCCCGGTATGAGCTGCGCGAGCTGGTGCTGGGCCAGGACCACGGCTTCGGCCATGGCAGGGAAGGGGACCGGAACAGCCTCCCCGCGCTGGGTGCGCGGCTCGGCTTCGGGGTGACGGTGGTGCCGCCGGTGCCCGATGCCGCCGGGACTCCGATCTCCAGCAGCCGGATCCGGAGCGCGCTCGGGGCCGGGGATCTGGGCCGCGCGGCGGAGTGGCTGGGCCGGCCCTACCGCATCACCGCGGAGGTGGTGCCGGGAGCGGGGCGCGGCAAAGGCATCGGAGTGCCGACCATCAACCTCGCCGGCCCGCTGGCCGGCAAGGCGCTGCCCCCCGACGGAGTGTGGGCCGCGCGGGTCGAATGGGGTGGCGGAACCGCCGGCGCGATGCTCAATCAGGGGCCCCGGCCCACGGTGGGCGATACGAGCCGATCGCTCGAGGCCCACCTCTTCGGGCTGGACGAAGCGCTCTACGGCCGCACGGTGCGGATCGAGTGGGTGGAACGGCTCCGGGATACGCAGAAGTTCGCCTCTCTGGACGCGCTGCGTGCGCAGCTGGAGCAGGACCGGGAACAGGCCCTGGCGATCCTCGCCCGCGGCCCTTGGACCTCAACGGCGCGTCCGACCGGGGCGCGATGAGCGGGCAATGTTTGGAACGATTCGTAACCGGCTGATTCTGATCGCGGTGCTGGTGGTGACCTCGATCTTCTATCTCTTCCCTCGCGACATTACGGTGCGGGAGCGCCGGGCCGACGGCGTCATGCGCGACACGGTCATGACCCGGGTGCCGCTCAAGCTGGGGCTCGACCTCCTGGGCGGGATGCACCTGGCGCTGGAGCTCGACCAGAGCAGCAAAGTGTCCGCCGATCCCAAGGCCGACATCGAGCGCGCGCTCCAGATCCTCCGCAAGCGGGTGGACGAGTTCGGCGTGACCGAGCCGGTGGTGCAGAGCGTAGGCGGCGACCGCATCATCGTCGAGCTGGCCGGAGTGTCGGATCCCGAGCGCGCCAAGCAGGTGGTGCAGAAGAGCGCCTTCCTGGAATTCCGGATCACCGACAAGACCGGCGCGTTCGAACGGGCCCTGCCCTCCATGGAGCGGGCGCTCCGCCAGCTGGGCGTCAACGCCCCCGCCGGAGCGGCGACCCCCTCGGCGGTGGAGCAGCTCCTGGGCG
>DATFGC010000231.1:0-2811 GCA_035249765.1 Gemmatimonadales bacterium
GCTGGCCCACTACATCATTCACAGCTACGACGTACCCCCGCTCGCGGGGCGCGCAATGGGCGCCGCCGGCAGCTACTCCCGGATCGCCCCCTCGATCTCCCACGCCCTGCACATGCCCTCCCACACCTACACCCGGGTGGGGGAGTGGCAGCGGTCGGTCGACGCGAACCGGCGCTCGGCCGACGCGGCGCGCCGGGAAGGCTCGGTCGCCGAAGAGCTTCACGCCGACGACTACCGGATGTATGCCTTTCTCCAGCTCGCCCGGGACAGCGCCGCCCGGGAGATCCTTGCGGCCCTTCCCGCCATTGCCTCGCGGATGGATCCCACGGCGGTGGGGACCGGCGCGCCGCCCGCCGCCGGCTACTATGCCATCGCGGCGATTCCGGCGCGCTGGGCGCTGGAGCGAGGCGCCTGGGCCGAGGCGGCCCGGCTCGAGCCGAAGCCCAGTCCGGCACTCTTTGCCGATGCGGTGACCTGGTTTGCCCGCGGGCTCGGGGCGGCGCGGACCGGCGATACCCTGGCCGCGGACGCAGCTGTTGCGGCACTTTCGGCGCTCGGGGAAAAGTTGACCAGGGCGGGGGAGGGCTACTGGGCCGAGCAGACCGAAATCCAGCGGCGCTCGGTGGCCGCGTGGCGGGCGCTTGCGGCCGGCCGGACCGGGGAGGCGCTGGCGGAGATGCGGGGTGCGGCGGACCGGGAGGATGCCACCGAGAAGAACGCCATCACCCCGGGTCCGCTGGCCCCGGCGCGGGAGCTGCTCGGCGAGATGCTGCTTATGGCGCGGCGGCCTGCCGAGGCACTCGGCGCCTTCGAGGCCACGCTGCGCCATGAGCCGAACCGATTCCGGGCGCTGGCGGGCGCGGCCCGGGCGGCCAGAGAAGCGGGAGATCGGACCGCGGCGCGCAAATACTCCGCGGCCCTGCTCACCCTGGGCGCCCGGGCCGACAAGCCCGGACGGCCCGAGCTGGTGGAAGCAGCGAAAGCGGCGAGCCGGCCTTAGCGGCTAGCTTCGTATCCGCTTTCCGTCCCGTGAGCGGGTCAGGAACTCGAGCAGGTGCTCGTGCGCGACCGGCTTGACGAGGTGGCCGTCGAAGCCGGCCTCCAGGCACTTGCGACGATCCTCTTCCTGCCCCCACCCGCTCAAGGCGACCATCACCATCGCGGCTCCCCCGGGCAGCTGCCGGATGGCTCGGCAGGCGTCGTACCCGTTCATCCTGGGCAGGCCGAGATCCAGGAAGATCAGGTCGGGCTCGCAGTCGGTCGCCATCCGGACCGCCTCGACTCCGTCATGGGCAGTATGGACTTCGCTGCCGGTCAGCGCCAGAAGCATGGAGAGGCTCCGGGCCGCATCCGGGTTGTCATCGACCACGAGGATGCGGCGCGCCGGGGGCATCGGCCCGGCGATCTCTGGCGGAGCCGGCCGCTGCGGCGACAGCTCGACCAGCGCCGGCAGCCGCACCACGAACTCACTGCCTCTGCCTTCCCCCTCGCTTCGGGCTTCGATGCTCCCGCCGTGTAACTGGATCAGCCGCCTGGCCAGAGTGAGTCCGATCCCGAGGCCGCCCTGGGCCCGCTCCAGGGTCCGGTCGACCTGGGTGAACATTTCGAACACGCTGTCCAGCATCCCGGCCGGAATGCCCTGACCGGTGTCCTTGACCGCAATCACCACGTCACTGCCCTGGCGCTCGGCGGTCAGCCGGATGCTGCCGCCCGGCGCGGTGAACTTGCAGGCGTTGGAGAGCAGATTGCCGAATACCTGGGTCAGCCGCACCGGGTCGGCGGCGAGAACAACCGGTTCGGGCGGCAGGGTGATGCTCAGCTCATGACGCGAGCCCTGGATCAGCGGGTGGCATGCCTCCACCGCCTGATCGATGATCGCTCCAAGCTCAACGGGCTCGGTGCGCAGGGTCAGGGTGTCCCGCGAAATGCGGCTTACGTCCAGCAAGTCATCTACCAGCCGCACCAGCTGGTTGACCTGCCGCTCCATGGTGCGGCGGGTCTGCTCGATCAGGCTCAGGTCGCCCCTCGCCTGTTTCATCAACTCCAGCGAATGCCGGATCGGCGCAAGCGGATTTCGCAGCTCGTGGGCCAGGATGGCGAGGAATTCGTCCTTGCTCCGGTCGGCGTCGCGCAGCTCGGCGGCAAGGCGTCCCAGGGCTTCCTCCGAGGCGCGAAGCCGCTGCTCGGCCTCCTTGCCCTCGGTGATGTCCCGGGAGTAGACCGCGAGTCCTCCGCCGGGAGCCGGGTATGCCCGGTCGGCATACCAGCGATTCCGGGAGGCGTCGAACACTTCGTACTCCACACTGACCCGTTCCGACATGGCGCGACGCAGCTGCCGGTGGGGCTCGTTTCCCGAGGTGACCGGAAAGCTGTCCCACACGGTGGCGCCGGGAAGCTGGGAGCGGGCCCTTCCCAACCGGGTGGCGGCCTCGTCATTGACGTAGACGAGCCGTCCCTGGGAATCCAGCGTCATGAAGGCATCCGTGATGCTGGCCAGCATGGCGGTAAGCCGCTCCCGGCTTTCCAGTACCGCCCCCTCGTGGCGGCGGACCGCTGCCGCCGACTGCCACAGCACAGCCGTGAGCACCATCATCAGGACTATCACCATCAGGGCGAGGCCGAAGGGAGTATCGATCAGGCCCGCGGTCTGGGCGCGCAGCCGGACCCACCCCAGCACGATGGGCAGCAACAGGACCGCGGGCAGGGTACGCCGAATCAGAAGCGTCGCGGCGGAGTCTTCCAGCAGGGTCTTGATCGGCTGCTGGTCCGGCAGGGAAGCCACGGTTCCGATCCCCAGCGCGAGCAGCATCA
>DATFGC010000232.1:0-7690 GCA_035249765.1 Gemmatimonadales bacterium
GACCATGCCCCGCACCAGCCCCTGTAGCGGGAGCCAGAGCAGAATGCCGAGTGCCAGGCCCGCCAGCACCATTGCCAGGCTGTCCCGCAACACCATTGCCCGAACGGCACCGGGCCTGGCGCCGAGCGCCATCCGGATGCCCAGCTCGTTGGTGCGCTGCTCCACCGAATAGGCAACCACACCGTAGAGCCCGATCGCGGCCAGCAGCAGTGCCATCACCCCGAAGACCCCGGCAAGTCGCGCCAGTAATCGCTCGCGCGAGAGGCCCCGACCCAGCAATTCCGCCACCGGCACCACTTCGCGCACCGGGAGATTGGGATCCACCGACCCGATCGCGAACCGCATCATCCGGGTGACATCCTCGACCGGGCCGTCGACGCGGGCTTCGACGCTCTGCACGTACTCGCTGGGTTCCTGGCTCAGCGGACGGAAAAGCATCCGGGGCGGCGTTTGCTTGATGGCATTCGGCCGCGCGTCCCGCACCACGCCGACGATCTCGAACTGGGGCTGATCGTACCCGAATCGCCTGCCGATCACGTCGAGCGTGCCGAAGAAATGCCGGGCGAACGCCTCGTTCACGACCGCGACCTTGGGTCCGCCCAGCCGGTCGGCGGCAGTGAACTCCCTGCCCCGCAGCAGCACCATCCCCACGGTGGCGAAGTACCCCGGGGTGATGAAGTTCTCCTGGCCCCGCCGGTTGAAGTCGGGCGGGCGGTCGACACCCGGCACCGTGAACTCGCTGTGCCGCTGGGCGCCGACCCCAAGCCCGTGCATCGAGAGGCTCACCGAGCTGACGCCCGGCACCGCGCCAACGGCATCGAGCAGCCGCTGGTAGAGTCCGGGCAGCGCCTCCTGACTGTAGCCCGCCCCGTGGGGATCGATACGCGCTTCGAGCACCCGCTCGGCGGCATACCCGGTGTCGACGGCGAGGAAGTTCACGAGCGTCCGCACAAAGAGGCCGGCCGCCGCCAGCAGCACCAGGGAGAGGGCGATCTGCGACACCACCAGGAGCCGGCCCATCGGGAGCCGGTGGAGCGAGCGTGCCGCGATCCGGCCTCCCGCCTGGAACGATCCGAACGGCACCGCCCGCGCGGCCCGCCATGCCGGCGCGAGTCCCAGGAGCAGCCCGGTCACCACCGAGAGCAGGGCGGCAAAGCCCAGCACCCGGGCATCCAGCGCGAGTGCGAGGGGAATCGGCCTCGGTCCGGCCGAGGCGGCCCGCACCAGAGCTTGGCCTCCCCACCACGCCACCAGGGGGCTTACCAGGCCGCCCATCAGAGCCAGGGTGAGACTCTCGGTGAGCGACTGCCGGAAAAGCCGTCCTGCCCGCGCGCCGAGGGCTGCTCGCACCGAGGTCTCCTGGCTGCGGGCCGCGCCCCTCGCGAGCAGCAGGCCCGCAAGGTTGGCGCAGGCGATGAGCAGTACCAGCCCCACGCCAGCCATCAACACCTGGAGCGGGTCGGCGAACGCCTGCCGAAGCGGCGAGAAGCCTTTGGCCAGTGGCTCGAGCACGAGCTGCGCCTGGAGCCGGCGGGCCCGGCCCGCCGCGTCGGAGGTGTCGCTGTTGCGCTCCAGCAGCTCGGCCTTGTACTGGCCGGCCAGACGCGCCTCGGTCTGCGGGAACGCCCCGGCCGGCGTGCGGGTCACCAGGGTGAGCCAGGCGATGCCGTCCTGGGGCAGCCAGGGCTCGTCGGTGTTGGCATCCCGTGACCACGCGCCCCCACTGTAACGAACCTCGTGCTGGAGCCGGAGCGGAATCCAGAGATCGACTTGCTGCCCGACCGTGAGTCCCTCGAATCCCGGCTCGGCGATGCCCGCGACCGCCAGAGGAAAGCCATTGAGCCGGATGACACTGCCTACGGTCGCCGGATCCCGGCCGAACTGCCGATCCCAGTAGGCGTGACTCAGGACGGCGACGGGAGGCGACCCGGCGTCATCATCGCCCGGATTCAGCAGCCGGCCCCGGGCAGCCCCGACGCCGAGCATCTGGAACCAGTTGCCGCTGACCAGTTGGGCCTGCATGGGCTCGGCCTGGCCGGCGGCCGCGACGTACATCCGAACGATCGAGCCCATCCCGGCAATGGGGCCCGAATCGGGGAGGACGCCGCGGAATCGTTTCATCCCCAGATAGGAAAAGAGGTAGCTGGGGTCATCGCCGGAGGGAGTGGTGTGGCGCAGCGCGTACAGCTCTTCACTCCGCTCCACCGGCAGCGAACGGAACATCACCGCGTCCATCACGCTCCAGACCGCGGTGTTGGCACCGATGCCGAGGGCGAGGGTGAGGACGGCGGCGAGGCTGAAGCCCGGTGTCCGTCGTAGTGACCGGACGGCGTACCTGGTGTCCTGCCACCAGTCTTCCACCAGTCGGGTGCCGCGCGCGTCGCGGGAAGCTTCTTTCACCTGCTCGACGCCGCCCAGGGCGATCGCGGCCTGGCGCCGGGCTTCTTGGGGAGGGATGCCGCTCTGGATCAGGTCATCGGTCATGAGGGCGAGGTGAGCCTGAAGCTCGCGATCGAGCTCCCGGTCCAGGGTCCGGCGGCGCAGGAGGCGGGAGAGCCAGGACATAGGGCTTCAGGCCTTGCCGAGCACGAGCCCGATGGCGGTGGTGAGCTCCCGCCATTCGCGCAGTTCGGCGTCGAGCCGGCGGCGGCCTTTGGCGGTGATGCGGTAGACCCGGGCCTCGCGCCCGGAGGGTGCGGTGCTCCATTCCCCCTTGATCAGGGCCTGGTTCTCCAGCCGCCGGAGCGAGGGGTAGAGCGAGCCCTGGGGGATAGCGAGCCGGTCGCCGGAGACCAGCCGGATCCGCTGGGCGATGGCGTAGCCGTGGAGGGCCTCGTCCGCGACGGTGCGGAGCACCAGCATGTCGAGGGTGCCCTGGAGGAGGTCGGGCTTGACCAGGGGGTCGGGGCTCATACCCAGCCATACTACCTATCAATAGGTAGTATGTCTAGGCCTCTGCCCCACTTTGCGTCTTGCGTCTTGGCGTCCTTGCGTCTTTAGTACCATCCGATCGGCTTCTCGTCGAGATTGATGTGGACCTGCTTGACCTGGAGGTATTCCTCGACCCCCCACTTGCCCAGCTCCCGGCCGAACCCGCTCTGCTTGTAGCCGCCCCAGGGCGCTTCCACGAAAGTGGGCTGCATGTGGTTGACCCACACCACCCCGGCCCGGAGCTGCTTCACGGTCCGCATGACCCGGAAGATGTCCCGGCTCCACACCGCGGCGGCCAGCCCGTAGTCGCTGTCGTTGGCGATCCGGATCGCCTCGGCCTCGTTGGCAAAGGGAATCACCGCCGCCACCGGCCCGAAGATCTCCTCCCGGGCGATCCGGGCCGAGTTGGGCACATCGTAGAAGATGGTGGGCTCGACGAAGAGGCCGCGGTCGAGGGCGCCGCCCCGGGCCCGCCCCCCGCCCAGGGCCAGCTTCGCCTCGCCCCTGCCGACTTCCTGATAGCTGGTCACGCGGTCGAGCTGCTCCCGGCTCACCAGCGGCCCCATCTTGGTGGTCCGGTCGAGCCCCGGGCCGAGCTTGATGCCGCGGGCCTTCTCCACCATCGCGTCGATGACCTTCTGGTAAATGGGCCGCTCCACCAGGATCCGGCTTCCCGCCGAGCAGACTTCGCCCTGGTTGATGAAGAGGCCGAAGAGCGCGCCGTCCACGCTGGCCTCGAAGTCGGCGTCGGCAAAGAGGATGTTGGGCGACTTCCCGCCCAGCTCCAGCGAGATCTTCTTCAAGGTATCGGCGGCGCTTTTCATGATCAGCTTGCCGACTTCGGCGCTGCCGGTGAAGGCGATCTTGTCCACCCCCGGGTGGGCCACCAGCTGGGCGCCGGTCTCCCCGGCCCCGGTCACGACGTTCACCACTCCGGGCGGGAGTCCCGCCGATTCGAAGTATTTCGCCAGCTCGAGGATAGTGAGCGGGGTCTGCTCCGCCGGCTTGAGCACCACGGTGCAGCCGGCGCAGATGGCCGGGGCCAGCTTCCAGGCCGCCATGAGCAGGGGATAGTTCCAGGGAATGATCTGGCCGCAAACGCCGATCGGCTCCCGGAGCGCCAGGCTCATCGCGTTGTCGGGCACCGGCACGACGTCGCCCATGATCTTGGTGGCCATGCCGCCGTAATACTCGAAGCAGGTGGCGGCGTCGGCAATATCGAACTCCGCCTCGACGATCGGCTTGCCGTTGTTGCGAGTCTCCAGCTCGGCCAGCTCGGCGGCGTGCTCCCGAATAATCCGGGCGAGCCGGAACAGGATCCGGCCCCGCTCCTGCCCGGTGACCGCCGGCCAGGGTCCGGTGTCGAAGGCCCGCCGGGCCGCCCCCACCGCGGCGTTTACGTCGGCGGCGTCTCCGTCGCTGACCTGGCCAATGACCTCCTGGGTGGCGGGATCGATGACGTCCAGCAGCCGCGGGGAATGGGGGGCGGCGAAGCGGCCGTCGATGTAGTGTTCCGGCGGGCTCATCCCCCAAGTTCCCGGACCGGGAGCGATCGTGCAAGAGCTTGTCACCCTGAGCGAAGCGAAGGGGCCGGTCTCACCCTGGAGACGGGCCGCTTCTCCTTCGCTGCGCTCAGGACGGCGGCTGCGCTCAGCGTGACAACCGCGCCCCGGCACCACGATAAGTTGAAGCCATGAGCGCCCTCGCCGTTTCGCTCCTGGCCGCCCTCCAGGCCGCCAGCACCCACCCCGCGGTCCGCCGCTGGGAATTCATCTACACCTCGGCGTCGTTCCCGAGCGCCCACGCCTCCAGCATCGCGGAAACTCCGGACGGCGTGGTGGCGGCGTGGTTCGGCGGCTCGCATGAAGGCGCCGACGACGTCGACATCTGGCTCTCCCGCATGGTGGACGGCAAGTGGACCGCGCCGGTCAGCGTCGCCAATGGACGGCAGCCCGACGGGACCCGCCACCCCTGCTGGAATCCGGTGCTGGCTCCCTGGCCCGACGGGAGTCTCCGGCTTTTCTACAAGGTTGGGCCCAGCCCGGCAACCTGGTGGGGAATGGTGAGCATGTCGCAGGACGGAGGCCGGAGCTGGACCCCCGGCAAGCGTCTCCCGAATGGAATCATCGGGCCGGTCAAGAACAAACCCGTCTGGCTTCCCGACGGGACCGTGATCAGCCCGAGCAGCACTGAGTCGCCCGATCCGGTCTCGCGCTGGAGGATCCACTTCGAGCTTTCCTCGGATTCAGGCCGGACCTGGACCAGAACGGCGCCACCCGAGCTACCCAATCGGCTTGAGCCCCAGGCGATTCAGCCCACCATCCTGCTGCACCGGAACGGCGCGCTCCAGGCACTGGGACGCACCCGCTCCGGCTTCATTTTCGAGAGCTGGTCGCTCAACCGGGGAAAGAACTGGGGTCCGGTCACCCTCACCAGGTTCCCCAATCCCAACTCCGGCATCGATGCAGTGACCCTGCGGGATGGACGCCAGCTCCTGGTCTACAACCATTCTCCCCGCGGCCGCTCCCAGCTGTTCGTGGCGATCTCGAATGACGGGAGGGACTGGCGCTCCGCGCTGGAGCTGGAAACCGAAGGAGGAGAGTATTCCTATCCCGCAGTGATTCAGGCCCGGGACGGAACGGTTCATATTACCTACACCTGGAACCGGAACCACATCATGTACGTTGCCCTCGACCCCAGAGCCCTGGAGCGCTGACCATGTTCTCTTCCGGAATCGTCGTGGTCCTCCGCCTGTTCCATATCGGCGCCGGCGTTTTCTGGGTGGGCGGGGTGCTGATGTTCGCCCGCTTCATCTTCCCCGCCGTCCAGGCGGTGGGACCAGCCGCCGGCCCGTTCATGGACCAGCTCACCCGGGTCCGCCAGCTTCCCAGAGCTCTCCTGGGCGCCGGATTCGTCACCAGCCTCTCCGGCCTTCTCCTCTATTGGCATGACTCGGCCGGCTTCCAGGGCGCGTTCATGAGCAGCGTCACCGGCATGACCCTCGGCACCGGCGGCTTGCTGGCCATCGTGGCCCTGGTGATCGGGCTGACGGTCAACTCCCCCACGGCCAGGCGACTGGGCGCGCTCGCCGCCGCGGTCCAGACCCAGGGGGCTCCGCCCTCTCCGGAGCAGTCCGCCCAGATGCAGCAGCTCCAGGCTCGGCTCGGCAGCGCGGGCCGGATCGTTATGGTGCTTCTGGTGCTCGCCACCGCGGCCATGGCGACGGCCCGGTATCTCTGATCCACCTGTTCCGGAAAGCAGAACCATGATCCACGACAGCATCGTCTCCACCGTCGGCAATACTCCCATCGTGCGCCTCAACCGGCTCGCGCCCCGGGGCATCCATCTCTTCGTCAAGGTGGAAGCCTTCAATCCGATGGCGTCGGTCAAGGACCGGCTGGCCTGGGCCATCATCCACGACGCCGAGATCAAAGGCCTCCTCAAGCCCGGCCAGACGGTGGTCGAAGCCACCTCGGGCAACACCGGGATCGCCCTCGCCATGGTGTGCGCGGCCCGGGGCTACCCCTTCGTAGCCATCATGGCGGACAGCTTCTCGATCGAGCGCCGCAAGCTGATGCGATTCCTGGGCGCGAAGCTCCTGCTCACCCCGGCCGCCGAGCGGGCTTCCGGAATGGTGAAACTGGCGGAGGAGCTCGCCAGGAAGAACGGCTGGTTCCTGGCTCGCCAGTTCGAGAACGAAGCCAACCCCGCCTACCACCGTCAGACCACCGGGCCCGAGATCCTGCGCGACTTCGCCGATCTGCCGCTGGATTACTTCGTGACCGGCTACGGAACCGGCGGCACCCTCACCGGCGCGGGCCAGGTGCTCAAGACCGCCCGGCCGGACATCAAGATCATCGTGGCCGAACCGGAGCAGGCGGCGCTGCTCAACGGCAAGCCGTGGCAGCCCCACAAGATCCAGGGCTGGACCCCCGATTTCATTCCCCAGGTGCTCGATCGCGGGGTCATCGACCGGGTCATCACCGTCACCGACACCGAATCGGTGGAGTGCTCCCGGAATCTCGCGGCCCGGGAAGGGATCTTCTGCGGGATATCCTCCGGGGGGACTCTGGCCGCGGCACTCAAGGTGGCGTCGGATGCCTCGCCGGGAAGCCATATCCTCGCGATGCTGCCCGACACCGCGGAGCGCTACCTCTCCACCGTGCTGTTCGAGGGGATCGTGGAGGGCTCCGATGCCCTTCCCTGAGGCTTGCACCGCCTGCAATCGGCTGCACAACCCTTGCGCGGTCCTGGCGCGCGCGCCATCATAGGGGAGCAGTACCCCCCTGGAGGTGTTATGAAGAAGCAGTTCGTGGTACCGGTGCTCCGGGAAGAGGCCGCGCTCGCCCAGCTGACCCTGGGTTTCGTGACCTGCTCGGCGTGTTGACGAATAGCGCCAGCGCCCCGGATCATTCGGAACAGAAGCGCCCGGGCAACCGGGCGTTTCTCTTGCCGTGCACCTCGGGAGCGGGGGCCGCTATGCGGGATGACGTGCTCCAGGAATCCCGCCCCGGGCACCTCGGTCCCCGGCTGCACCGGCTCGGCGGGAACCGGCGCCTGGGCGGTGAGGATCCTCCGGCCGGCGCGGATGTTGGGGTCCTGGGCAATGATGGTGAGGAAGGTCGTTTCGTGGGGCACGCGCGCGACCTCGCGGAAGGCGGGTGCCATAGAATACTGAACTACCACCCTTCCGCCTAGGGTGTGCCAGCCGCCCCATGCCACGTCTCCCTAAGGTCAGCTACCGGGAGCTACCCATGCG
>DATFGC010000233.1:0-27911 GCA_035249765.1 Gemmatimonadales bacterium
CCCCGGCACCGCGCGGAGGAGATCAGCCATCGTTGCGTGCGGGATCCCCGCCAGCCGGGCCGCCCCGATCCGGGTCACCGCGAAAGCGGAGGTACTCAGGGGAGAGCCGGTCCTGGCGGCGGTCACCACCACCGGATCGAGCAGACGAGGGCGGAGGGTATCGGGTGCCGGCGGAGCCGCCTGCCCCGCGACGGCCGTTGCGTGCGCCAGAGCGCCGAAGAGCAGGCGCCACTTCATGGATTGACGCGGAGGGACTTGAACCGGCGGGCCTGGGCTTCGATGGCGGGCTCGACCGCCAGGCGCTCGATGCTGGACGCGCCGAAGAATCCCGCCACGCCCCGGGTGCGCTCCAGCACGTACTGGGCATCCTCGGGCTCCGCGATGGGCCCGCCATGGCAGAGGACGATCACCCCGGGATTGACCGCCTTGGCGGCATCATGCATTTCCTGAATCCGCCGCACCGCATCCTCGAGCGGCATCGCGGCGGTCCGGACCCCGATCGAGCCGGCGACTGTGGTATTCACGTGGGCCACCACGATGTCGGCGCCGGCCTGGGTAAACCGGGCGGCGGTGTCCGGGTCGAAGACGTAGGGGCAGGTGAGCATGCCGAGCCGGTGGGCTTCGGCGATCATGTCGATTTCGAGCTGAATGCTCATGCCGGTTTCCTCGAGTATCCGGCGAAACTGTCCGTCGATCAGGCCCACCGTGGGGAAATTCTGCACCCCGTCGAATCCCATCGCCTGGAGCTCGGGAAGGAAGACCCGCATCAGCCGGAAGGGATCGGTCCCGCAGACCCCGGCGAGCACCGGCGTCCGGGTCACGACCGGCAGCACCTCGCGCGCCATGTCCACCACGATCGCGTTGGCGTCGCCATAAGGCATCATGCCCGAGGCACTGCCGCGGCCGGCCATCCGGAATCGTCCGGAGTTGTAGATGATGATGAGGTCGACACCTCCCCGCTCGGCAAACTTGGCCGAGATGCCGGTGCCGGCTCCGGCGCCGATGATGGGAGCGCGGGCCGCGATCTGGCCATGGAGCCGGCGGAGACATTCCTCGCGGGACAGGAAGGGCATGGGGCTCAGGGACGAAGGTGAAGGAGCAGCTCGTCGGCGAGTGCGTGGGCGAACTCCGGGTCGTTGATGTGGCGGTCGATCTCGCGCACCACCACGCTGGGGCCGGCGTGCTCCCGGAGCGAGGCAAACAGGGCCCGATCCGCGTCGGGGTCATGGAACGGCTGTCCCTCGGCGTCGAGCATGCTGACGCCGCGCAGGGGCAGTATCAGGGTGACCGGGCCGGCGGCCTGGGCAAGCTGCCCGGCGATCCGGCGCCCGATCTCCCGGCACTCGGCGGCCGTGGTCCGCATCAGGGTCACACTGTCGTTGTGGCGATAGAGGGTCCGGCTCCGGAACCGCTCGGGGACCGAGCTCTCCGGCCCGAAGTTGACCATGTCGAGCGCGCCGACCGACACGACCTGGGGCAGTCCCTTCCGGCCCGCGGCCGAGAGCCGGTCGGGGCCGGCGCTCAGCACGCCGCCGACCACCTCGTCGCACCATTCGGTGGTGGTGACGTCGAGGACCCCTGCGAAGTACCCGTCGGCGATGAGGCCCTCCATGGCCCGGCCTCCCGATCCGGTAGCGTGAAAGACCAGCACATCATAGCCCGCGGCCTCGAGCCGGGCCCGCGCCGCGGTGACGCAGGGCGTGGTCACGCCGAACATGCTCGCCGCCAGCATCGGCCGGGCCGGCCCGATGCCCTGCCCGTCGGCGTCTTCCAGCATACCGCAGATCGCGCCGGCGGCGTTCGACAGAATCCGGGCCGACACCGGATTGAGGCCCGCGAGGTCCACCACCGAGTACATCATGGTGATGTCCTTCACGTCCACGTAGGGCGCGACCTGGCCCGAGGCCATGGTGGACACCATCAGCTTGGGCACCCCGACCGGCAGCTCGCGCATGGCGGCGGTGATCATGGCGGTCCCGCCGCCTCCCCCGAGACCCAGGACGCCGCCGAAGCGGCGCTCCTCCCAGAGCGCGCGGACGAGAATCCGGGCCCCCTCCTGCATCGCCTGGACCGCCGAGCCCCGGTCGCGCCGCTGCCGGAGCGCATCGAGCGAGGCGCTTCCGGCCTCGGCGACCCGGGAGGCCGGAATATCCACGGGAAAGTCGGGTCCGGGACTGCCGCTCAGAATGCCGAGGTCCATCGTCAGCACGTCGTGTCCGCGCCGCTGGATGACGTCGCGCACGAAGGCATACTCGGCTCCCTTGGTGTCGAAGGTCCCGAGCAGGAGAACGGCAGGCTTCACGCGGGAAAAGCCAGGGGAGGCTTGAGCGAGCGCCAGGGCTCGTCCTGGTGCACGTCTACCAGCGGAGGTCCCGGCGCGTCTGCGGGGGAGAGGATCGCCAGGAACACCAGGGTATCGCTGCCGCAATTGTAAGTACCGTGCACCACGTCGCGCGGAATATGGGCGGTGTCTCCGGCACCCAGGGTGCGGTGCTCCCGGCCGACCCATTGCTCCGCGGTGCCGGAGAGCACGTAGATGATTTCCTCCATGGCCGGATGACGGTGAAACTGGTGGGCTCGACCGGGGGGCATCCGCACCCGGACCAGCAGGAGCTCCCGGGCCTCAGTGAGACCGGGACGGGAGAGCCACTCGTGCGGGCCCCAGAGGGACGCTTCCACCTGCATCTCGAGCGCAGTGACGAACTGGAGCGGGCCGCTCGACATCGGACCCCGGCAGGAGAGTGTGCTGTAAGGTGGTGCGCGCTGGAGCGGAGGTCAATCAGAGGATAGCTTTGCGTTATGACACGAGGTCTAATTCTCTGCGGCCTGCTCCTGGGCTGCTCCCGGTCCCCGGCTCCGGATGCAAGGGTCGGGTCCGACAGCGCATTCGCGGCGGTGCAGCAGCGTGGCGCCGTCGCCATGGGCGTGGACCAGTACAGTTCCGCGCACGTGTTTGAGCCCCTGCCCGACGGGGGGCGGATCGTGCTGCAGCGCGACAGCGTCGATCCCGCCGGGACCGCCACCATCCGTGCTCACATGGAGGACATCGCGGTCCGGTTTGCCCGGGGCGATTTCAGTCTTCCCGGCTTCGTTCACGCGCAGCCGGTCCCCGGCACCGCGGTGATGGCCGCCCGGCGCTCGGCCATTCATTACCGGGCCGACACCCTCCCCCGGGGAGGCGAAGTCCGGATTCGGAGCGACGATCCCGTGGCGATCGCGGCGATCCAGGCGTTCCTGGCGTTCCAGGCGCAGGATCATCGGGCGGCGTCGCATCCGTCCCATCCTTCGCCATGATCATCGGAGACCGATCATGAGCAGCCGTTTGCAGGTGTACGAGACTCCCGAGATCACCGTGACGTTTGACCCGACGCTCTGTAGCCATTCCGGAAATTGTGTCCGGGGACTGCCGGCGGTGTTCGATGTGGGGCGGAGGCGATGGGTCCGTCCCGAGGCCGCGACCGCCGACCAGGTCGCCGCGCAGATTGCCCGCTGCCCCTCGGGGGCGCTCAAGTCTTACCGGCCGGGGGAGCCGGTCCCGGCGCGATGAGGGCGGGGTCGGCCGTGATGCTGGCGGCTGCCCTGGGCGCCATCGCCTGGGCCGGCCAGACAAAGGCGCCGGAGGTCCATGAGATCCGGATGGCGTCGCGATTCGTGCCGGGGCTGACGGTGGCCCGGGCCGGCGACACCCTGCGCTTCGTCAACCAGACCGGCGGACCCCACAACATCCAGTTCTTCGTGGATTCCATTCCGGAAGAAGCGCGGGCCCTGCTGGAACGGGCGATGCCCGGCGCCAAGATCGGGCCGCTCTCGAGTCCGCTCCTGATCACCGAGAACGATGTATACGACATAGCGGTCCCGGCGCTGCCGCCGGGCCGCTATCCGTTCGTCTGCCTGCCCCACCTCGCGAGCCGGATGCTGGGCACGCTCGAGGTGGTGCCCTGACCCCGCTACCGGGCTCCGCCCTGGGTTGCCACCGCCACCGCGCTGATCGCGGGCAGGGTCAGCCGGCTGTCCGCGAAGCCGCTGTGGATGGTGATGAAGTAGCTGCCGACCGTGGCAAGGACGACGGTCGCCTTGTACTGGCCCTTCTCCTTGCCGGGCTCGGCCGCGACCCGGTCCACCGGCGTCGCACCCTTGATTTCGAGGGTGGGCTTGAGCCCGCTGAGCGGGGTTTTCCCGTGCTGCTTGACCACGAAGACCAGCTCGAACGCCTTGCCGGTGACGACCTGGTCGGGGACCTTTTCCACGCTGATGGAAGCCCAGCCGCCGAATGACTCCGGAGCGGGGGTGCTTCCGACCAGCGCGGCCAGCGCGAGGGACAACAGAGCGGTGTTCACGATGACCTCCATTCGATCGAGGGGTTGAACGATTCAGACCTGAGATGCCGGGAGCCCCGAGCGGGTTTGAACCGCCACTCGGGGGTGTCCAGGCTCCGTACCGGGAGACCATCATGGTCCGCACCTACGGACTGACCCACATCGCGCTCGCGGTCCGTGATCTGGAGCGCTCGGTCCGATTCTATGCGGGGGTATTCGGCGCGAAGGTGGTGTATCGGGATCCGGGATTCGTGCAGCTGCAGACTCCGGGAAGCCGGGATGTCCTGGTGCTGGAGCGAAGCCGTTCCCGGGCCGGCAAGGCGGGCGGGGTGCAGCACTTCGGATACCGGCTCCGCTCGGCCAGTGGGATCGCGGGCGCCGCCCAGGCGGTCGTGGCCGCGGGCGGCTCGGTGGAAAGCGAGGGTGAATTCGTGCCCGGTGAGCCCTATCTCTTCGCCCGCGACCCCGACGGCTACACCGTGGAGATCTGGTTCGAGCTGCCCACTCCGGTGGATCCGCAGCCACGGCGCAAGCCGTAGAATGGAGCATCGATCATGGCACTGCGATGGCTGCTGGCCGCTCTCCACCTCCTTGGCCTGGGCATCGGACTGGGCGCGGTGTATGCCCGGTCTCGCGCCCTCCGCGGCGTGCTTGACGGCCCCGGGCTCCGGCGGGTTTTCCTGGCCGACACCTGGTGGGCTGTGGCCGCGGGCCTCTGGATCGTGACCGGCCTGGTCCGGGCGTTCGCTGGCTTCGAGAAGGGCACCGACTACTACCTTCAGAACCACCTCTTCCTCACCAAGATGGGGCTGCTGCTGCTGGTCCTGCTGCTGGAGATCGGCCCCATGGTGCGGCTGATCGTGTGGCGCCGCTCTCTGGCCCAGGGCGCCATGCCCGACACCAGTCCAGCCTCCCGCTATGCCCGAGTCAGCATGATTCAGGCTTTTCTGGTGTTGCTGATGGTGGCCGCCGCCACCGGCATGGCTCGAGGCTTCGGGGTGCCGTGACCGCTGGGGGCCCGGTTTCCCCTGGGGGAGGGCTGTTTCGGGCGATCCGCCGGTGGGACCTGGTCGCCATGGTGGTCAACGCGGTCATCGGCGCCGGGATCTTCGGATTGCCCTCCGAAGTGTTCCGGCGGACCGGCGCCTGGAGCCTGCTGGCGTTCGTGGTCTGCGGCTTCGTCATCGCGCTGATCGTGATCTGCTTTGCGGAGGTCAGCAGCCGGTTCACCGGCACCGGCGGGCCCTATCTGTACGCCCACGAGGCCTTCGGACCCGTGGCGGGATTCGAAGTCGGGTGGATGCTGTGGATCGCGCGGGTGACCGCCTTCGCGGCCAACTGCAATCTCCTGGTCGGCTATCTCGGGTTCTTCTGGCCGGCGGCCGAATCGGCGGTCCCGCGCGCGCTGGTGATCGGCGCCGTGGTCCTGAGTCTCACGGCCGTCAACCTGGCCGGGGTGCGGCAGGCCACCATGACGGGCAATTTCTTCACCGTCTCCAAGCTGCTGCCGCTGTTGCTCTTCGTGGGTGTGGGCATTTTTTCTCTGGAGCCGGCCAACCTCTCCTTCGCGGTGCGGCCACCCTTCGGCGAGTTCTCCGCCTCGGTGCTGGTCCTGATCTACGCCTTCAGCGGATTCGAGATGGCCACAATTTCGGCCGGAGAGTCGAAGAATCCCCGGGCCGATCTGCCCCGCGCCCTGTTGCTGGCCATGGCGGTCGTGGTCGGGCTCTACATCCTGATTCAGCTGGTGGCGATCGGCACCCTCCCCGGGCTGGCGAGCTCGACTCGGCCCCTGGCGGATGCGGGCGGCCGGTTCCTGGGGCCCCTGGGCGGCGCCATCATCACCGCCGGCGCGGTGGTCTCCATTCTGGGCAATCTGAACGTGATCATGATGGTGGGCTCCCGGCTCCCCTTCGCGATGGCGGAACGGGGCCAGCTCCCGGGGTTTCTCGGGGTCACCCACCCGCGCTATCGCACACCCCATGTGGCGATTCTGATCACCGCTCTGGTCATGCTGCTGGCTACGCTGACCGGGACCTTCGTCTATGCCGCTACGGTGAGCGTGCTGGCTCGGCTGCTCAGCTACGCCGCCACCTGTGCCGCGCTGCCGGTGCTCCGCCGGAAGCCTTCGGCTGCCCCGGCGCTGTTCACGGCGCCGGCCGGCGGGGCGATCTCGCTCGCGGCGCTGATTCTGGTGGGATGGCTGCTGACCCACAGCACCGGACGGCAAGCCCGTGACGCCACGATCGCGGCCCTGCTGGGGCTGGGGGTGTATTTCGGGTCCCGGCTGGTACGCCAGGCGACCAGGCCTCCCGTCGACAGCCCACCATGAGCAGCCCCGTCATCGCAGTGGTCCGCTATCGGGACGCGGCCGCTTTCCTCACGGCTGCAGGAGAATTTCTCCTTTCGGCGGAATCGGAAAACAATCTGATCCTGGGGATTGCCCTTGAGCTGGCGAACCAGGGACCCTCGCCGGAGTCTCCGACCTACTTCGCCGCGGTGTTCCGGGGCCAACGCATGGAGGGCTGCGCATTCAGCAGCGTGCCTGACCGGCTCGGAATCACCGGGATGCCCGGGGTCGTGATCGGCTCGCTTGCCTCGGATGCGGGGTTGGTCTGCCGGGACGTGACCTCAGTCGGAGGCCCGGATCCGGCGGTGGCGCCCTTCGCGGCGGGATTCGCCGCGGCCACCGGCCGGCAGGCGCTGCTGGGGATGCGCCAGCGCATCCACGAGCTTCGGGCCGTGATACCCCCTGCCCGTCCGGTTCCGGGGCGCCTTCGGCCGGCCCGGGAATCGGAGGCCGGCATCCTCACGCCATGGGTAGGGGACATGCTCTCGCTGATTGGAGACAGCAGGGAAGCGGCCGACCTGACCCGGGAGCGGATACAGGGAGGGAATCTCTTCGTCTGGGAAGATGGGGATCCGGTGTCCATGGCCGGCTGGACGGGGAAGACCCCGAACGGGGTCCGGGTGAATTTCGTGTATACCCCGGACGCGCTGCGGGGGCGAGGGTATGCCACCGCGGCGGTCGCCGCGCTCAGCCAGCATCTCCTCGACCAGGGCAACCGGTATTGCTGCCTCTACACCGACCTGGCCAACCCCACCTCGAACGCGATCTATCACCGCATCGGCTATCGCCCGATCCGCGATGCGGCCCTCTACCGGATCACCGCGAAGTAGTGGGGTCTCATTCGGGGATGTATAGTAGTGGGAAGCCCGATCGACCCCTTCACCGGCACCGAAGGAGCTTTCCATGCCGCGTCTTGCGTGCAAGCTGATTCTCACCGCCACCGTGGTTGCCTGCGGGGCGGCGCCGGCACAAGGCCCCGCTCAGCGGTCGCCCACCCCGTCCTCGACGCCCGGTGTGGTGCGCGCCGAGACCGTCGCCCAGGGGCTGGTGAACCCCTGGGGGCTGGCATTCCTCCCCGACGGCCGGATGCTGGTGACTGAAAAGCCGGGCCGGCTCCGGATCGTCAACACCGACGGCACCCTTTCGGCGCCACTCGAGGGCGTCCCCGCGGTTCATGCCCGGGGCCAGGGTGGCTTGCTGGATGTGACGCTCGACCCGCAATTCGCCCAAAACCGGATGGTCTACCTCTCCTTCGCGGAGCCGGGTGAAGGGGGGACTTCCGGCACCGCGGTCGCGCGCGGCCGGCTGGGCGACGGACGGCTCGAGAGCGTCGAGGTGATCTACCGGCAGCGGCCCAAGCTCCAGGGCGCGGGGCACTACGGGTCGCGGATCGTGTTCGGGCGGGACGGGACGATCTTCATCACCCAGGGCGACCGGCAGAGCTATCGGGACAGCGCGCAGTCGCTCACCGCCGGGATGGGGAAGATCATGCGGATCAACCCGGACGGAACGGTGCCGAAGGACAACCCGTTCGTGGGCCGGGAAGGGGTGCAGCCGGAGATCTGGTCGTACGGGCATCGCAACATCCAGGGCGCCGCGCTGAACCCGGAAACCGGACAGCTCTGGACTGCGGAGCACGGCGCGCGCGGCGGCGACGAGCTGAACACTCCGCAGGCGGGCAAGAACTACGGCTGGCCGGTCATCACCTACGGGGTGGACTACTCCGGCGCCCGGATCGGCGAGGGCACCGAGAAGGCGGGGATGGAACAGCCGGTGTACTACTGGGATCCGGTGATCGCGGCCTCGGGAATGGTGTTCTATACCGGCGACGCGCTGCCGGGATGGAAAGGCAGCCTGTTCGTCGGCTCCATGACCCCGGGGGCGCTGGTCCGGCTGGTGCTGGCCAATGGCCGGGTGTCGAAGGAAGAGCGCTATCTCGGCGAGCTCCGGGAACGGGTTCGGGACATCCAGCAGGGACCCGATGGCTATCTGTACCTGGTCACCGACAGCGCCAACGGTCGGGTGCTGCGGGTGGTTCCCCAGAGGTAAGACGCAAAGACGCAAAGACGCAAGGAGGCAAGGAGGCAAGGACGCAAGGACGCTGGTGGACTGCCCTCCGGATGCCTGATAGCTTGGTCGCCAGTGGAGTGCGGATGTACTACCGGGCATGCACCGAGGAGATATGGCCGAGATCAACGTCATGGACCAGCTCGCCGCGCTGAACGCTGCGATTCAGACCATTCCGGTGAGCACGGAGAACGGCGATTCCATGGTGCAGGACCTGGAGGCAGTGAAGCGGGGGCTTGACGACGCACGGCTGGGACTGTGGGCGCGGCTGCAGGGAGCGCACGCCGACGACGTGACCGCGTTCGAGGAACGATTCCGGGTCCGGCGGGCGCTGGAGCTTTGCACCCGCCTGACCACCGATCTTCGCATCGGGATCATGAACCCGGCGCATCCGGAGTTCGCCGATCTCTGGATCGCGACCGTGGAGCTGAGCCAGGCCATCCAGGCTGCCCGGGCTCAGAATGGACCCACTGACGGGTAAGCGCGCAACAGGTGCTGGCTCGGTACCACAGATTCGGAGAGGAATTCTCTCCTACCCGTTGCGGCTGGTGGACGAATGCTGCATGCCCCCGCCAGCCATGTCCTCTTTTATTGAAGCCCATTCGAGGCCGCAGACCGGCAAAATCAGCCGGTCCGGCGGTCGATTTCTTTACGCAGCACGCGGTACTATCCGTCTCCAACTCTTTGTAAGACGCAAGGTTACGGGGACTGCCCTAGGCAGCTGTACAAATTGCCCCTGACGGAACTCCTCCCCCGCAAGACCCAGCACTCGCCGGACCCGGGCAATTTGACTCCAGTTCACCCGGGCGACGATTTCCGTACCGCTGCTCCAGGTGCGAGTTTCCACGATTTCGTCTTCACTATGGATATACATATCGCCTCCTCCAGAAAGGCCGTGCTACCTGAGGAGGCAACAGCCGGGCCGGGCTAGAACCAGATGGCGAGACCGATTCCGGGGCGGGTTTGGATCAGGGCGAAGCCG
The DNA here is from genome assembly GCA_035249765.1 of Gemmatimonadales bacterium. GTDB lineage: Bacteria > Gemmatimonadota > Gemmatimonadetes > Gemmatimonadales > GWC2-71-9 > JABFSM01. The sequence goes on from DATFGC010000233.1 coordinate 9,716, forward strand.
GATCGTCGTTCGGCGCGAGTCCATACGTCGTGGGAAGTGAAGGCTCCGATGGCCAGACCCACCGCCGCACCAAGCGCCCCGATGAGGGCTCCACCCGCCAGCGCGGTCTGACGGCGATGGAAACAGAGGGCCTGTTCCACCGGACAATCCGCCCCCGCGATGGCGAAGCCGGCACCTCCCACCACGATGCCGGTGATGGCTCCGATGACCGCCCCTTTGCCCAGCGATGACCGCCGGCCGGTGTGCATGGAGTACCGGGTATCCTGGTTGGTGGCGACGGCGAGAAGCGGCTGGGAGCCGGGAAGCCGGAGGACGAGCGTGTCGGGCGAGATCCTTACGACGATGCCTTCGATCCTTCGGTTGAGCTCACCGGACTCTCCCATGGTCCGGACTCGGACCCGCCGTCCTACGGTCACCAGGGTATCGGCCTGTCCCGCGAGCGGGGCTGCCGAACCGCAGAGGACCGCAAGGACGAGAATCCGTCGCATGAGGACTTTCGTAGGGGAACCAGTATCCTAAGCAACGGGAGATCCGCATGATCGTCAAGGTGGCGCCGCCCGCAGCTCACTCGAAACCGGTAACTTGAGAGCCGCCATGAAACCCCCCCTTGCTGCTCTGACCCTGCTCCTCATATCCGCGCCGGTCTCCGGGCAGGCTCCCGGCAAGTGGCCGCCGGACAGCCTGGTCAATCTGCGAGTGATTCCGAAGAGCACGCCGGTCATGCAGGTGGTAGGCATGATGCGGAACCTCACCGGTGACCTGGGCGTCCGCTGCCAGTTCTGCCACCTGGGGGAGGAAGGCCAACCGCTCGAGCAGTTCGATTTTGCGAGCGATCAGAAGCGCACCAAGGCGGTGGCCCGGCAGATGATGCTCATGGTCCGGGAGATCAACAGCCGCCTCGATACGCTGCCCGATCGCCCCACTCCGCTGCTCCAGGTCACCTGCGGGACCTGTCACCGCGGCGCCAGCCGGCCCATCCCGCTCGCCGCCCTGATGGTCGAGACCGCGCAGGGATCCGGAGCCGACTCGGCGATCGCCGCCTACCGCACCCTGCGGCGTCGCTACTATGGCAGGGACGCGTTCGACTTCGGGGAGCCGTCGCTCAATATCGCGGCGTTCCGGCTGGGGCAGGCCCGGCGCTACGACGAAGCGTTCGCACTGCTTCGGCTCAATGAGGAATTCTTCCCCGCCTCCTCGGGGATGTATGTCTTTCGCGGGAACATCAACCTGATGCGGGGCGACACCGCGGCGGCGGAGGCGGCCTTCCGGGAGGCGATCCGGCGCGATTCGACCAACAATGAAGCGCGTGGGCGGCTCCGGGCCATCGGGAGGCGCCCCTAGGCGTGGGAGCCGGCGTGTCCGGGACCAGCCTGGAGCGGTTGCGCCGGTATGCGGACTGGCTGGACTCGGGAATCCGCATCCCGGTGCTGGGATGGCGGATCGGGCTCGAATCGATTCTCGGCCTGGTTCCGGGAGTCGGGGACGCGACCGGGGCGATTCTGGGCGGGTGGGTGGTGGTCGAAGCGGTTCGCGGAGGTGCCCGACCCGCCACACTGATCCGCATGCTGATGAATCTCGCGCTCGACGCCATCGCCGGAGCGGTGCCGCTGGTGGGCGATCTGTTCGATTTCGTCTGGAAAGCGAACTCGCGCAACATCGCGCTGCTGGAGCGGCACCAGCAGGACCCGGTCAGGGCGGGACGAGCGGACCGGGGATTCGTCGCGGTGCTGGTGATCGTCACCGCCGTGGTGTGCGTGGTGCCGGTGATCGGCGGAATCTACCTTGCGTCCAGGCTGCTGGGCTGGCTGGCCGGAGGCCCGTAGCCGGCCCGGACAAACCCCTTTCCGGAGCTACTCATGGATCACGATGACGGCACGACCGGATATGTGCTCTCCCGGCGGGATATTCTCGCGCTCGCCGGCGCGGCCGGATACGCCTGGCTTGCCGGAGCGCCGCGGCTCCGGGGCCAGGCTCCCGCCGGCGAATCGGGATGCGTCGTTCGCCCGGAACAGACCGAGGGCCCGTATTTCGTGGATGACATGCTGAACCGGTCCGACCTCCGGCCCGATCCGTCGGATGGCACCGTCCGGCCGGGCACCCCGCTTGCCCTCACCCTGGTGGTGTCCCGCCTGGCGGGGAATGCCTGCGAGCCGCTCCGCGATGTCCAGGTAGACCTGTGGCAGTGCGACCACCTGGGCATCTATTCGGATGTCCAGGATCCCGGCTTCGACGCCAAAGGGAAGAAATTCCTTCGCGGGTACCAGGTCACCGACCGTCAGGGCACGGTGAGATTCACGACCATCTACCCCGGCTGGTATCGGGGCAGGACGGTCCACATTCATTTCAAGCTGCGCTCCCGTTCCGGCGCGGGCCGCGGTTTCGGGTTCACCTCGCAGCTCTATTTCGACGACGCCCTGACCGACACGGTATTCGCGGCGGCGCCGTACGCCTCGCGGGGCCCCCGAAGCACCCGGAACCAGGGGGACCGGATCTTCCAGACCAATGGCGCGCAGCTCATGCTGGCGCCGACCCCCAGCGCCGAAGGCTACGCCGCCACGTTCCGCATCGCGCTCCAGGGGGTATAAGCGGCGGTGGGAGTGCCTGGGTCGACCGCGCTGCTGGTCGCGGGTCTGCTCCTGCTCCTGATCCTGCTCGGGATCGTCACCCGGGAGTGGCTGGTGCTCCGGGCCCGGCAGCGCCAGCGTGGATTGTTCCGCCGCTGGCCGATTCCCCGGATCACCCTCGACCGGCTCGACGCCCGGTTTCGGCCCGACGCCCTCGGTCCCACTCTTGCCACCGAAATCACTTTCGTGGGGCGGGGCACGCTCCGGGTACCGGGCGGCACCTCGGATGCCGAGGCCTGGATCCTGGCGGTGGTGGCCAAGGACGCACGGGTGATGTTCGAGTTCGGCACCTGCACCGGGAAGACCGCCTATCTCTGGGCCCGGAATCAGCCCGCCGGCGGCACCGTGACCACGCTCACCCTCCCGGCGGAGCAGGCGGACCAGGTGCCGGGGGCGAGGGGGGACGATCCGGTCGCGCTGACGTATGCGCGGGAGGAATCGCGGATCTCCGGATTCCTCTACAGCGGGACCGCGGCCGAAGAACGGATCCTTCAGGTGCTGGGCGACAGCAAGGCATTCGACGAGCGACCCTATGCCGGGCGATGCGACGTCGTCTTCGTGGACGGATCGCACGCCTATTCATACGTGGTAAGCGACAGCGCCAAGGCGCTCACCATGGTGCGGCCCGGCGGCCTGGTACTGTGGCACGACTACTCTCCGGAGTGCGCGGGGGTGTTTCGCGCCCTGAACGAGCTGGCGCAACGCCTGCCGCTGGTCCATATCGAAGGGACCACCCTGGTGGCTCACCGGCGGGACCGCGCGCTAGATTCGTAGCTCCATGTTCGCGAGCGACCGAAAGACCGCCCTGGCGGCCCTGACGTTCCTGGCGTGGGTTCCGGCCCGCGACGCGCGGGCGCAGGATCCCCCGGTGGGTTATCGGATCGACGTGGAGCTGGCGTCGCTCCATGTAGTGCCCGATACCCTGACCGGACTGGCGCTGCTCATGCAGCCCAGGGCGAGCTCCCGGAGCAAGGAGCGGGAGGGGCCGGTCTGGCTTCGGCTTCAGCCCGACAGCGCCCTGGAGTGGATCAACAGTGCGGTCGCCGCCATCCGCACTCCTCTTCCCGGCGATCAGTCCGAGGGGATCCAGTGGTCCCGCACGCTGCGTCCCCTCCGGGACAGCGGCGCGGTGGCGCTGGGGCGCAGCCGGAAGAAGGGCAAACTGGAGCGGACCCATTGGCTCGCCATTGCCGATTCGGCTTCCGGGTGGCGGTTCGAGCTCACCGCCGGCGAGGCCGACAGCCTGCTGCGGCTCCTGCTGATCGGAGGCAGCCAGTCCCGGACCGATACCAGCAGCGCCGCCCCGTTCGATGAATCCCAGGTGGATCGGCCGGCCCGGATCGTGGACCAGCCGGCGGCGAAACGCCGGCAGCCTGGCCAGGCCGCGGTCCAGTACGTGGTCGGGGCCGACGGGAAGGTCGAGTTGGGATCGTTCCGGGTCGTGCTGGCCTCGGACCCGGGCCTCATCGGCGAGACCCGCACGCTGATCCTGGCTTCGCGCTTCGACCCGGCGGAGCGCCAGGGAGCCCGGGTCCGGCAGGTGGTGCGACAGGTGATTCAGTGGGAGAGGCGGTAGGTTAGGGAATGGGCCGACAGGAACTGGCGCTGCTGATCCCGATTCTGGCCCTCGCCATCCCGGTGGCCGCGGTGATCCTCAACGGGATGCACAAGATGGCCAAGCTCCGGCTCGAGGAAGCCCGGATCCGCATGGGCGCCGGGGGAGATCCGGCGGAGCTTCAGGCGCTCAGGACCGAAGTGGACGCGATGCGCGGCGAGCTGAACGAGCTGCAGGAGCGGGTGGACTTTGCCGAGCGGATGCTGGCGAATCCCGCGCGGCGGGATGATGCACCATCCTCAACCGGAGGTGATTCATGATCTCCCTCGGAGCGCTGTGGCTTCCCATTCTCCTGTCGGCGGTCATCGTCTTTCTCGCCAGCTCGGTCATCCACATGGCCTCGCCCTGGCACAAGAACGACTATCCGCGGATTCCGCGGGAAGACGAGGTAATGGCGGCGCTTCGTCCGCTCGCGATTCCGCCCGGAGATTATATGGTGCCCCGGGCCACCAGCCGGGAGGAGATGCGGGCTCCCGAGTTCACCGAGAAGCTCCGGCAGGGCCCGGTCCTGATTCTGACCGTGGTGCCCAGCGGCCCCTTCTCGATGGGACGGAGCCTTGGCCTCTGGTTTCTCTATCTCATCGCGGTCGCGATTTTCGCGGGCTGCGTGGCGATAAAGTCGCTCGAAGCCGGCGCCGATTACGCCGCCGTCTTCAAGCTGGTGGGGGTGACGGCGTTCGGGGGCTACGCGCTGGCGCTCTGGCAGATGTCCATCTGGTACCGCCGCGCCTGGAGCACCACCATCAAGGCCACCATCGACGGAGTGGTCTATGCGCTGCTCACCGCCGGGACGTTCGGCTGGCTCTGGCCCCGGTAGCCTGAACCATTGGAGTCCAATTCATGAAGCTGCACTTCCAGCCGGTCCTTCTGGCGGCGTCCCTGGTAGTGGCGCCGGGATGCGGCTCGACCCTGAGCCAGACCACCACATTCGAGTGCACCACTCAGGCCCAGCCCCAACCGACCGATTGCGCCCTGGTGCAGGCAGTGGCCCAGGATCCGAGCGGCAACGCCATCCCGTTCCTTCCGGTCCGGGTAGACTCGGTGGTCCCGGCGATCGGGCAGGTTTACCTCTCGTCAGCCACCGTCTCGGCGGCTGATGGAGGCTTTGTGCTCCTGGTGTTCCGAATCAACCGCTTCGAACAGCCGGCCGTGCCCGATACCGCCACGGTGTACATCAAGGGGTACGCCAATCCCAGTCCTCCGATCGGTACCGCGCCGATCAGCCGGGCCGCGATGGTCATGCGGTTTTTCCCCCTGGGAGGTCTGGTGAATCCCACGGTGGGGATCGCGGTCTTCCATCCGGTACCGGCACCCTGACTCCGTTGCCACCGACTCGAGGGATGGCGCTGCTCGCGCTGGCGCTCTGCGCCTGCGCGGGCGATGCCGGACCGCCACCGCCGGGAGCCGGTGACACCGTCACGACCACGACGGCCACCGCCTCCCGGTTCGGCGCCCCGGACGGCAGCTACGTGCTGGAGCTCCCGATCAGGTGGACCGGACATTTCAGGGTGGATTCGCTCTCGGCTTCCGAGCAGATGCGCGCCCGGCCCGGGGTCCTGGTCTTCAGCTACCTCCCCAGCGATTCCAGCCAGCGCCCCCAGGCGCTGGCGGTGATCGCGGTCTACGATTCGGCGGTCTGGGCGGCGGTGCGCGCCGAGGGAGGGCCTCCTCCCGGGGATTCGGTGGTCGCCCGCGGCGGCAGGGTGTACGTAGTCGGTCTGCCCCAGTCCAACCCCTTCCCGGAGCGGAGCGCCGACGCGGTGCTGTTCGAGCTGCTGCGGCTTCGGCCGGCCGAGGCGGCCTCGCTGGTGCTTCCCCGCTGACCCGCTGACCGGGATGTCACTGTGGGGAGCCCTCGCGTTCTGGTACCATCTCGCGAGCCGTATGGCCTACGTGGTATGGGTGGGCCGGGCCCTGCACCAGCAGGACCACGACCGGCGCTTCACCCGGAATGCCGGGGTCGAGGCGGGGTTTCGGAGGTTCCGGCGCACCGCGAGTACCCTGATGAACAATGATGGGGTCAGCTTCGTCGTCCTGGTCCTGCTGACCCGCGACACCATGACCCTCGATCTTCCCCGGTGGATGGTGCTGCTGGGAGGAGGACTCCTTGTGGTGGCCGGTGCGGGCATCAAGCTGTGGGCCGCGGCCAGCCTGGGAGGCAAGGCCTACTACTGGTACAACTTCTTCGACCCCGACGCCTCGGTGGCCGCCCGGGCCCCGGGTCCCTACCGGTTCATCCGGAATCCGATGTACACGCTGGGGTACCTGCAGACCTACGGGCTGGCCATCATGTTCGGCTCCCTCCCGGCACTGATCGCCAGTGGATTCGATCAAGCCGCCGTGCTGGTCTTCAATCATGTGGTTGAGCGGCCCCACTATACCCGGCTGCTCCGGCGGGCGCCGCAGGGGCTGCCGCGCTAGATGGCCCGCCCGGCGGCGGAAAGTGCGGGGCTGCTGCTGTACCGCCGCGCTCCGGCCGGACTGGAGCTGTTCCTTGCCCACCCGGGAGGACCCTTCTGGCAGCGCCGGGACGCGGGGGCGTGGACCATTCCCAAAGGCGCGGTCGAGCCCGGCGAAGGCCTGCTGGCTGCGGCCTGCCGGGAATTCCAGGAGGAGACCGGCATCACCCCGCTGGGTCCCTTCCTGGCCCTGGGATCGATCCGGCAGAAAGCGGGCAAGCTCATCCACGCCTGGGCCTGGGAAGGCGACGCCGATCCCGCGCTGATCACGAGCATCACGATGGAAACCGAATGGCCGCGCGGCTCGGGGCGACGGATCTCGTTTCCCGAGGTGGACCGGTGCGGCTGGTTCGGCCCCACCGCGGCACGGGTCCGGCTCAACCCCGCCCAGGCCGAGCTGGTGGATCGGCTGGAGTCCGCTCTGGGAGCGTGATAGGTTCGGGAGACCGTGACCTCGAAAACCGGTGCCGGCAAGAAGATCATGTCCGGCAGGAAGGAGTGACCCATGGACCGCAAGGCTGAAGCGCAGTGGGAAGGCGATCTGAAAGGCGGGCGGGGCAAGATCAAGCTGGGGAGCGGTGCCTTCGAAGGCAGCTATTCCTTCGGCACCCGTTTCGAAGGCGCCCCGGGCACCAATCCGGAAGAGCTGCTCGGGGCGGCCCACGCGGGCTGCTTCTCGATGGCACTCTCCCTGGCGCTGGGCAACGCCGGTCACCCGCCGACCCGGATCGAAACCAGCGCCACCGTCCACCTCGACAAGGTGGGCGAGGGATTCTCCATCACCGGGATCGACCTGGTCACCCGGGGCACGGTGCCCGGGCTGTCGGCGGCGGATTTCCAGCGGATGGCCGAGGAGGCGAAGACCAACTGCATCGTGTCGCGGGCGCTCGCTGTGCCGATGACGCTCAACGCGACGCTGGCGTAGACGCAAAGACGCAAAGGCGCAAAGACGCAAAGACGCAACGACGCGTCTTCCGCGCCTCCGCGTCTTCCGCGCCCCCTCAAGGCGCTGGTCGGATCGTATCGGCTAGCTCAGCGCGAAAGCGGCGGGCCCTGTCGGGCTGGCGGAGCGAGTCGTAGGCCAGGGCGAGGTCGGTGCGCGCGGCCTTGAGGAAGCTCACGCCCGGATTGGCCTGTTGAATGAGGATCTGGTAGCCGGCGAAGCTCTCCGCCGCGGCGTCGGCGTAGCGGCGCTGCCGGAGCAAGGCACGGCCCAGCTTGATCCGGGTGATCCCCACGTTCACATGGTCGTCCGCCAGCATGCCCCGGTACCGCTCCAGCACGTCGCGGTAGAGTGATTCCGCCCGCAGGTACTGCTCCCGTTTGACGTATACGCTGGCGAGGTTGGACAGCGCGATCCCGATCAGGTAGTGCTTGTTGTCGTAGGCCTTCTTGTAGATCTCCGCCATGCGGCCCCACGCGGCTTCGGCTTCGTCCAGCCGGTCCTGCTGGAACGCCACGCTGCCCAGCTCGTTGAGGGTCGAGGCCACCACGGGATTGTCGGGTCCGAACACCCGCTCCCGGATCGCCAGCGACTTGCGCAGCAGGGTGTCGCCGACGGCGAACTTGTTCTGAAAGATCAGGGCCCGGCCCAGCATCGTCATGGCGTACGCGGTCTCGGGATGGTCGGGCCCGAAGAACGATTGGTACACCGCCAGCCCCTGACGGTGGAATCGCTCGGCCTCGGCGTAATGCCCCCGGTCAAACTGCGAGGCGCCCAGGTTGAAAAGCACCGAGGCGATCTGGGGATGCCGCTCGCCGTAGAGGCGGCGATACATCCCGAGAATGCGCTGGTTGAGCGAGTCGGCAGTTTCGTAATGCCCGGCAAAGAAGTGGTCCCCCGCCAGCTCCGCCAGGCTGGCCGCGAGCTCGGGAGTGACCGAATCGCCCGGCGGGGTGTAGAGCCGCACCGCCTCCTCGGCCACCCGGATCGCTTCGTCGTAGTTTCCCCGGGCCTGGAGTACCTGCCCGAGCGCAAGAGTCGCTTCGGCCACGGCGGGGTGCCCGGCCTGCAGCGCACCGCTGCTCTCCTCGAGCGCATTGCGGATGATGGTTTCGGCCTCTTCGAACCGGGCCTGCTCCACCCGAAGCAGACCGAGCGCCACCTGCGACCCGGTCACCTCCGGACTTCCCGCCGGGAAGAGGGACCGCCTCCGGTCGAGCGCGGTCTGAAGCAGGGTGTCGGCGCGCGCGAGATTGCCGAGCTGCTGGTAGATGCGGCCCAGGGTGTGATAGAGCTCGGCCTGCACCACCGGCTCGCCATCGAGGGTTCTTGCTTCCTGCACTCCGCGATCGACCAGCGAGACCACCCGCAAGCTGTCCGCCGGGCCCACCTCCCGCTCTCCGCCCTGGAAGAGGCTCATGGTGAAGCGCTGTATCCGCTGGGTGCGGGCCGCTTCGGCGACTGCGGCGTTCCGGGCCCTGGTGAGCCGAACGGTATAGAAGACCACCAGGGCGATCACGCCGGCCGCCACGGTCGCGGCCACGAACACCGGGCCCCGGTTGCGGCGGACGAACTTTCCCACCCGGTAGCCCACCGTGTCGGGGCGCGCCTCCAGCGGTTCCCCGGCGAGATAATGGTCGATATCCCGGATCAGCGCGTCCACGGTGCGGTAGCGGCGCAGCGGGTCCTTGTGCATCGCGGTGAGGCAGAGCACGTCGAGATCGGCCCAGGCGGCCGGGCCGACCGTGCCGGCCCGGACAGCCGCGTCCGAGGACCCGCCGGCCGCCCGGGCCGCCAGGGAGGGCCGCTCGGGGATCTGCTCGGTGATCAGGCTCTCGATCTCCGCCGCGGTGCGGCCGGTGAGATCGTAGGGTAGCCGCTCGGCGAGCAGCTCGTACAGCACCACGCCCAGCGAATAGATGTCGGTGTGGGTCCCGATGCGGCCGGCGGTGATCTGCTCCGGCGCCGCATAGGCCGGGGTCATCAGCCGGAGCCCGGTCTGGGTCTGCTCGACCGGGACTTCCAGGCTCTCGAGCTGCTTGGCGATGCCGAAGTCGAGCAGCTTCACGGTGCCGTCGTTCTTGACCAGGATGTTGGAGGGCTTGAGGTCGCGGTGAATGACGGCGTGGCGGTGGGCATGCTGGACCGCCTCGCACACCGAGCGGAGCAGCCGCAGCCTGCCCTGAATCGAGGTATTGCGGGCGCGGCAGTAGGCCGTGAGGGGCACACCCTCCACGAATTCCATGACGAACCAGGGCGTGCCATCCGCCAGGGTGTCGGCATCATGGAGCTGGGCGATGGCCGGATGATTGAGCTGGGCCAGGGTGCGCTGCTCGCTGGCGAAGCGCTCCCGCCGGGCGGGGGACAGCCAGGCATCGCGCAGGATCTTGATGGCGGCGCGGCTGCCCAGGTCCTCGCGCTCGGCGAGATAGACCACGCCCATACCCCCTTCGCCCAGCATTTCCCTGATGCGGTAGGGACCGAACTGCTCGGTGGGGATCGGAGCCGCGCCGTCCGGGTGGAGGAGCTCGTGGGCCACCTCGGCGAGGGGGCGATCCAGCAGGGAGGCGCGGGCATCCTCCTCGAGGAGCTCGAGCACTTCGGCGGCCAGCCCGGGATCACCGGGACAGGCGGTCTCCAGGTACGCCCGCCATTCGGCGGCGGGGTGCTCGGCCGCCTGGTGGAACAGCGTCTGGATCCGGGCCCAGCGGTCCCCGTCTAGCATCGTCCCCGAAGCTCCCGGGCCAGCCAGGCCCGTGCCGCGCGCCAGTCGCGCAGCACGGTGGCCTCTGAAACCTCCAGCAGCTGGGCGATCTCGGCGACGCCGAGTCCGCCGAAAAACCGGCTCTCCACCATCATGGCCTGACGGGGGTTGATCCGGGCCAGATCCTCGAGGATCGCGTCGAGGGCGAGCAGGTCCTCGGAGGAGGCCGGATTCTCCTGCAGCCCGTCATCGAAGGTGACCGGAAGGACTCCGCCGCCCCGTTTGCGGGCGTTGCGGCGCCGGGCCGCCTCGATCAGCACCTGGCGCATGGCCCGGGCGGCGATCCGCTTGAAATGCAGCGGTGAGGTCCGGGCCACCGACGGCGAGTCGGCCAGCTTGAGCCAGGCTTCGTTGACCAGGGCGGTCGGACTCAGCGTGGCTCCGGGGTCGTCCCGGCGAACGCTCCCCGCAAGGCGCCGAAGCTCCTCGTAGGTGACGCTGAACAATTCGTTCAGCGCCTGCCGATCGGAATCGGCGGACTGGGCCGCGGACATACCCGGTTCCCTCGAGAATGATGGGGGTGCAGAGAGTTGATCTTACGGCCAAATCCGAGGGGGCGGAAGCGGGGTCCTTCCGGGCGGTCCTGCCTCCCCATATCGTTCGTCCATGCCGATTGGAGACCAGCTCGTCCTGCTCTTCATCTTCGCGGTGCCGGTCGCCTGCGTCAGCTGGACCGTCACCCATGAGGATGTGTTTCGGGAGCCGCGGGAATGGATCACCGCCAGGGCCAGCGCGAGCCGGCACCTGCTGGTACGCAAGTTCTGGTTCCTGTTCACCTGTGAGTACTGCTTCAGCCATTATGTCACGATCGGGATGCTGGCACTGACCGGCTACACCCTGGTTTTCTCCGACTGGAGAGGATATCTCATCGCCGGCTTCTCCCTGGTCTGGATCGCCAACCTGTATATGAGCCTGTTCGGGCGGCTCCGGCTCGCGATCACCTCGGAGCGGCAGGAAATCGCGGTCGTCGAAAAGATGGTTCAGAAGGAAGAGGCGGCAGAGGAGGCCCAGGCCTGATGCGTGTCAAGGTATTCAATGCCCGGGGGGAGCTGACCGGCCCGGTCGAGAGCCCCCGCGTCGTCAAGTCGGATGCCGAGTGGCGGGCCCAGCTCACCCCGGCGCAATTCGAGATCGCGCGGGGGAAGGGGACCGAGCGCCCGTTCTGCGGCATCCTGCTCGACAACAAGCAGGACGGAGTCTATTCCTGTATCTGTTGCGGGCTTCCGCTCTTCGCCTCGAGCTCGAAATTCCATTCCGGGACCGGCTGGCCCAGCTTCTTCCAGCCGGTGGCCGAGGAGAACATCACCACCCACGAAGACCGCAGCTACGGGATGCGACGCACCGAAATCCTCTGCACCCGCTGCGATGGGCACCTCGGCCATGTCTTCGAGGATGGGCCGCCTCCCACCGGGCTCCGCTACTGCGTCAATTCCGATTCGCTGCACTTCACCCCCGCCGCCGAGCTCGCCGCGCTCGCCGACCCCGCCGCCCGATAACCAGCCAGCGGAACGATTTTCGGCTCTTGCCCAACTCGGGTGGCGGGGTCTCTTTGCATTTGCCGCTTCGCACAGCGAGGTGCCAGGCGATCCCAACGTCCTCGTGAGCTCGGATGTACGCTCTCCTTCACACCAAGAGTCATTACTCGCTGGGAGACGGCTGCACCCCGGTTGACGCGCTGGTCGAGCGCGCAGCCGGGCTCGGCTACCCGGCTCTGGCCCTCACCGACGTGGAGAATCTGTGCGGCCAGGTCCAGTTCCATCACGCGGCGCGGGCCCGTGGGGTCGCTCCGCTCACCGGGATCGAGCTCCGGGGAGGGTTCGGTCCGGCCGATCCCGGTGCCCTGCAGGGACGGCTCCTCCTGCTGGCCCGGGACCGCAGGGGCTACGAAAGCCTGTGCCGGATCGTCACCACCCGCCGCTGCACCGGCTTCGAATCGAGTCCGGATCCACTGCGCTGTCTCGATGCGTTTCCGAGCGGCCTGTTCTACCTGAGTGACGATCCGGAGGTGCTTCGCCGCCTGCTGGCCGAGGGGATCTGTTGCGACGAGGTCCGCTACCTGGTGGCCGATCCTGACCGGCCGGTGCCGCCGGGAATCCGCGCGGTGGCCGACGCCGATGTGACAATGCTGGACCCGGCGGACCGGGAGCTCCGGCGCCTCCTCGCCGCGATCCGCAGCCGCTGCAACGTATCCGACCTGGTCGAGGAGACTCTTTCGGGACGGTTCCTGCTTTCCCCTGCCGAATTCGGGCGCCGGTTTGCCGGACGGCCCGAGCTGCTGGAGGAATCGCTGGCGCTGGCGGCAGCATGCACCCTCGATCTCACTCAGGCCCCGCCGGTGCTTCCCACCGGCGACCATCCCGACCAGGACTCGGCCTACGAGGCCCTGGCGGAGCTGTGCCGGGCGCGGCTTCCCGCGGACGACCGGGTCCGGGCCGAGCGGCTCACCCGGGAGCTCGGAACCTTCCGGGCCCTCGGGCTTGCGGGATACTTCCTGGTTCTCGCGGAGGTCGCGACCCACGCCCGCGCCCAGGGAATTCGGGTTGCGCCCGCAGGCGCGGCGGCGGGGTCGCTGGTGGCGTATCTGCTCCGGCTCAGTGACATCGACCCTGTTTCGCACGGGCTGCTCTTCGAACCCTTCCTTCAGCCGGACCAGACCGACCTTCCCGAGGTCGGGCTCGAGGTGGCAGCAGATCGGCGCGAGGAGCTGGTGCACTGGATCTTCCGGCGGTTTGGCGAAGGGCGAGTGGCCATGATCGCCCAGCAGCAGGCATTCGGGCGGCGGGCCGCCTTCCGGGATGGTCTCAAGGCCTTCGGCATGGAACCGGCGGGGATCGACCGGTTCATCCAGGGGTTCCCCGGCGCGGAGCTGGAGGGGTCGGGACCGCTCCCCACCCGGCTGCTGCCGGAACGGTTCCGCGCCCTGGTGCCGCTGATCGAACGGCTGGTCGGTCTGGCGCGGCAGCGTGCGGTGCATTCCGGAGGCATCGTGATCGCCGAAACGCGGGTGGACTGTTACGCCCCGCTGGAGCGGACGCCCGGGGGAGCGCCGGTCACCCAATATGACCTCGCCTCGCTCCGCCGGCTCGGCCTCGTCAAGCTGGAGCTGCTCGACAACCGGGCGCTGGCGGCGCACGCCGAAGCCCGGCGCCTGGTGGGGAATCCCCTGGCCATGCCGGACGGCGACCCGGCGACCGTCGCAAGTCTGCGGGCCGGGAATACCATCGGGTGTTTCGAGATCGAGGCCCCGGCGATTCGCGGCCTTCTGCAACAGCTTCCGGTGCGGGGAATCTCCGATCTGATCGCCGCTCTCGCGATCGCACACTCCGGGCCGGGAGCCGGTGAAGCGAAGGCGGATTACCTTCGCCGCGCCAACGGGGAGACGTCCCGGGAGCCACCCCATCCCCGGCTGGCCCGCCAGCTGCGCGACAGTTACGGCACCATGCTGTTCGATGAGGACGTGGTGACCGCGCTCTCCGCGCTGACCGGCTGGCCGCCGGGCGCCGCGGAAGAGCTGCGGCGAGCCCTCGCCACCGCGATGCCCGGCTCCCCCGGACGCCAAGCGCTCAAGCGGCGCTTCCTGGTGGCCTCGTCCCTTGCCGGCGTGGCGCGGGGCGATGGAGAGCGGGTCTGGCAGCTGCTGGAACGATTCGCCGGCGATGGCTTCAGCAAGGCCCGTGCGGCGGCCCAGGCGCGAATCGCCTGGGAGGCGGCCTGGCTCAAGACCCATCATCCCCTGGAATTCGCCTGCGGGGTGCTGAACAGCTACAGCGGTCACTACCCGATCCGGGCCATTGCCTCGGACCTGGTGCGCTGTGGCGTACGCTTGCTCGCTCCGCACGTGAACAGCTCCGGGATCGCGCACCGGCTGGAAGCCGGCGCCGTGCGACTGGGACTCTGTGCGGTGAAATACCTCACCGCCCGCCATCGCACCTGGATCGTGAAGGAACAGCCCTGGTCGGACCTGCGCTCCCTGGTGCTGCGAATTCCTCTCACTCCGCCGGAGCTGGAAGCCCTGATTCTGTCGGGAGCCTGCGACGATCTGGCTCCGCTCTCCCGGTCCGCCTATCCCTTTGCGCATGAGGAGCTGCTGACCCGGTGGAAGCGCGAGCCCGGGGTGCGGGGACTCGACGGGTTCGTGCCCCGGAGCGCCCGGGGCAGGTTCGCGGAGACCTATCGCACCCTGGTCCGGATCCGCCACGAGCTTCGTTTCATGGGGATGCACCCCAGCGCCCACCCGATCCAGGTGCTTCGCGCCGAGGCGGAACGGGAAGGGTGTCTTCCCACCAGCGCGCTGCGGGGCAGGGAGGGGCAATACGTGCGACTGGCCGCGGTGGTGGTTGCCAGCCGGAAGCAGACGGACGAGGCCGGCCGGACCCTGCAATCGGTCCTCCTGGAGGACGAGTACGGACTGGTCGAGGCGATCCTCTCGCCCGCGGTCCTGGTGGCCAGCGCGGACCTGGTCAACGGAGGCGGGCCGCTGGTCTTGTCGGGGTGGCTGGACGGCGACCCGGCGTCCTCGCTCCTCACCGTCGAGGCGGTGGCGCCCCTGCAGCTGCGAGCCGCCCTGGCTGGCCTGGTGCCATCGACCTAGAGCGGCGCGGCGGGGACGCGGTAGATTGCCCGGGTGGAGGCTGCTCACGCGGGAGGATCGATGAATCAGGAAGTCTTCAATCTCGAGCTGCGCAAATTTCTCAAGCGGTTCGGGATCACCTCGCAGCGGGAAATCGAGAACGCCGTCGAAGGCGCGCTCGAGGTCGGCACCCTGACCGGGCGGGAAGTGCTGCCGGTGCGGGCCACGCTCAGCATTCCGGGGGTGCTTGCCGAGCTGCACATCGACGGCCACATCGCGCTGGAGGGAACTCCGGACCCCGGCCCGGGCTGATGGAGCCGCGGATCAGCTTCGTCACCCTGGGGGTCGCCGACCTCCCCCGCGCGGCCGCGTTCTACGCCGGCGTGCTCCGGCTCCCCCAGCGGAAATCCCCGGCCGGCGTCGCGTTCTTCGAGATGGGGCGCACCTGGCTGGCGCTGTTTCCAGCCGGGGACCTGGCCGCCGATGCCGGGGTGTCCTCCGACGGATCGGGATTTCCCCGCTTTGCGCTGGCTCATAACACGCGCTCCCCGGCCGAGGTGGATGGCGTGCTGGCCGAGGTGGCCGCGGGGGGAGGGCGGGTCGTGAAGCCGGGACAGCGGACCGACTGGGGCGGTTACGCCGGCTACTTTGCCGATCCCGACGGGTTCCTCTGGGAAGTGGCCTGGAATCCCGAATTTCCCCACGTGTGATGCGGGGGTCCGTGGCCTTCCCCTCTCCGCCGGCTTCCGCCCTCGTCATCGCCATCAAGAAGAAGACCGACGGCTCGGCGTCGCTTGCCTGCCGGCGGCCCGACGGGTCGGTCACCTGGCAGCGCCAGGAGGGCGCTCAGGGCCGCTTCTTCCCCCGCCACGACCTGACGCACTATGCGGTGGAGACGGTACTGGGCATGGACCAGGGGTTTTACGGCCTGGTGGCGTCAGGCTGGGAATTCAGCGACTTCGGCCACCCCTGGCCCCGGGGTCCCCTGCCGGCGGAAGCCATCGCCGCCGAGCTCTTCGTGGGTTACCTCGACGCCGAGCGCGCCGCCGGGGTGAGCTGGAGTGCCGAGGAGTTCAACGCCAAGGCGGCCGCGTACCACGGTGCCCGCGGCGAAGCACCCGGGTTCGAGCTCCGGGCGGCGGATCTCGATCTGATCCGGCAGACCCGGGAGGCGCTGTTTGCCCGGTGGAATGCGCTGCCCGGCGGCGCCACCCTGGAGCTTCCTTTTCCCCGCGGCGGGAGGTAGGCGCATGCGCTTCCGGATGCTGGCGGCGGGCCTCCTGGTGTCCTGTGCCTCGATCCTCACCCAGGTGGCCTCCGGCTCCGACTTCGAGCCCGGGAAGACGGTGCAGCTTGCCGGCACCGGGGTGCGGGTGACCTTTCTCGAGGTGGCCAGCGACTCGCGCTGTCCGGTGGACGTGGTGTGCGTCACCGCGGGCGACGCCGAAATACGGCTCTCGGTGGTGGGCGAAGGAGAAGACCGCACCGTGTCGCTCCATACCATGCAGGAGCCCCGGGGCGCCACCATCGGCGCAGTGCGGCTCGAGCTCACCGGTCTGGTGCCGTCGCCCCGCTCCACCGTCACCATCCCGCCGCAGGAGTACCGCGCGACGATCCGCTGGAGCGCTCCATGAAGCTCGATGACCGGAACGGCAGCAAAGCACCGGCAGACCGGGCCTTCCGGGTGCTGGTGATCGCCGGCTCCAATCGCCGGCAGTACGACTGCCCCGGAGTGGACTCCAAAGCGCGGGCCCTGATGTTCCGGATGGCGGACCGGCTTCCCCAGGACTGGGAAATCGACATCGAAGATCTCGGCAACGTCTGGGCCCGGGAGCAGATCCGGACCTGCAACGGCTGTGTGTCCACCTCGATGGCGCTGTGCGTATGGCCCTGCAACTGCTATGAGAAGGGCAGCTGGGGCCAGCCCGACCTCATGTGGAATCTCGACCTGTACGCCCGGCTCGATCTGGCCGATGCCTGGGCCATCATCGGTCCGGTCAACTGGTATGGCGTGAGCAGCAACCTCAAAGCAATGTTCGACCGGCTGGTCTGCATGAACGGCGGCAATCCGCGAGAAGACCTGATCGGCCACAAGGATCCCGAGCTGGCCATCGCGCTGTCCCGCGCGCCCGAGTGGGACGGCCTGAGCCGCAATCACCTGGAAGGGCGAAGCGCCGGCTTCTTCTGTTATGGAGACGGCGGTGGGGACGAGCTGGACGCGGAGGGCCGGCCGGTCATTCTCCGCCACCCGGAGTACTTCGACCCGGAGCGGGAGCCGTTCGAGAGCATGCGGGACACCTATGCCCCGCTGGTCTGGCAATGCCGCTACAGCGGCATCGAGGTGCCGGATGGCCTCTGGCGCTACGTCGAGTTCGGCCGGGGAGTCCCCTACAGCGAGAACCAGGCGGAGCACATGATGGAGGACGAGTCGGTCCTGGCCGAGTTCGACCGGTGGACCGAGGCGTTCGCGAGCCACGTGGGTGCCAAAGGGAAGGTCGAGCCCGGCCGGTACCGGGCCTACGGATACCGGCCCCCGTCCCATCTCTGGGCCGACCTCAAGACCAAATGGCGCGGCCTCCGGATGGCGCTGGGGAAAGCCATTCCCGACACCTCTCCCGCCATTCAGCACGAGCGGGGGATCAATCGGGACGCGACCGTGTTCTACAAGCGGAGCGAGGGGGCGAAACGGAGGAGTTGAGAGGGGAAAACCCCGGTCTTCCCCGTTCCCCATTACAACCCGTTATCAGGCGGGTGACGGAATCGTTTCCCCGCTTGCCGTCCTGCCCGGCGCGCCGCAGTATGGCGGCCATGTACCCCGACTGTCTCTTCTGCTCGGCGCCCTTCGGGAGCAATGACGCGATCGAGGGGCTGCAGGTGGGACGACGGCTGGCGTTCGACTCCGCCCGAGGGAGATTGTGGGTGGTGTGCCGGCGATGCGGCCGGTGGAACCTGACGCCCATCGAGGACCGCTGGGAGCCGTTGGAGCAATGCGAGCGCTCCTTCCGCGCCACCCGGGTTCGAACCTCGTCCACCAATATCGGTCTCGCCCGGCTCGACGACGGGGCCGAGCTGATCCGGATCGGCGCACCGCTGCGGAACGAGTTTGCCGCCTGGCGCTACGGCTCCCGTTTTCTCCGGCGCCATCGCCAGCGGGCGCTCGGCACCGTGCGGAACGCCGGCCTGCTCGCCGCCGCGCCGGTGGCCGCGCTCGTGCTCGGGCC
>DATFGC010000234.1:0-2182 GCA_035249765.1 Gemmatimonadales bacterium
CGGTGTACTTGAATTCGTACTGGTCAAGGAGCCACTCGGTCCACCCTTCGTCCATGCTCGCAGTCCAGGGCTTGTAGATCGCGATCCGCGAGCGCACCGGGCGAGTTCCGGCGGGGAGCGCCACCCGCTCGGTCTGCACCGCCAGCTCGGCGACCCATGGGGCTCCCAGTCCCGCCAGGTGCGGGCCACCACTCGCGACTCCACCACGTTGAGCATGTAGGCGTCGCGGTTATTGTCGTGGCCGATGTACTTCTGGTAGAGCTCGTGCAGCGGGGCCACTTCGTAGGGAGTGCCGACGTTCTCCCGGTACCAGTTGGCCACGATGTTCTGGCCGTCGGGATTGATCGAAGGCCAGAGCAGGAGCACGGTGTGGTCCAGAATCGCCTTGTGCCCGGGATCGTCGGGTCGGGACAGGAGGTCGTAGGCCAGTTGAATGGTGTGCTGCGACCCGGCGATCTCCGAGGCGTGGAGGCCGCCGCTGATATCCACGAAGGGCTTCCCTTCTCTGGCGAGCCGGCGGGCCTCCTCGTCGCCGAGCCCCGTGGGGTGCGCCAGCCGCTGGGAGATGGCCCGCAGGGTGTCGAGCCGGGCCAGGTTGGCCGGGGAGGAGATGATCGCCAGGATCCACTCGCCCCCGGTCGAGGTCTTGCCGACATCCACCAGCTTGATCCGGTCGCTGGACCTGGCCAGGGCGCGGAAATAGCGGAGCGACTGGTCGTAGGTGGCGAGCTTGAAGTCGGCCCCGACCGGGAAGCCGAGCACGGAAGCCGGCGTCGGGATCGCGGACTGCGCGGCGGCCTGCCGGGCGACCGCCGCCGCGGCGAGGGTCAGGCCCAATATGAGGTTTCGGATCATCTGGAGAATCTACTGCAACGTGTCGAGGAGTCTCCTGGTTTCCCGGAGCCGCGGATCGGTCGGGGCGAGCTTGCTGCGGTAGGTGCGGTAGCCCGAGGAAAGGAGCGACTCGGCTTCGGCGACCCGTCCGGTCCGCGCCAGCAGCGCGCCGAGCGCCACCTCAACGTCGGCGATGTGGGGGCTGCCGGGAGCCAGCTTCGCGCGGCGAATGGCCACCGCGTGGCGGAGCCGGCGCTCCCCTTCCCGCACCCTTCCCTGCGACGCCAGGGTCTGGCCCAGGATGCTCTCGGTGCGCGCCAGATCGGGATGTTCGGCGGGAAGCGCTGCCAGGAATATCCGTTCGGCCTTCCGGGCCGCCTCGGCCGCCTGGGCCTGGTGCCCTTTGGCGTGCAGCACCCTCGCCAGATTGACCCAGCCGTAGCCGACCACGGCGTGGGTCGGGCCAAGCAGCCGGGTGAAGTGGGCGATCTGCTCCTCAACCAGGGGCAGCGCATCGTCGGGGCGGCCCCGCAGCACCAAGTCCACTGCCAGGTTTCCCAGCGTGTAGCCCTTCTCGAAGTACTCGCGCGGGTACCGGGAATACGCCTGCAGTGCGGCCCGGTACACCGGTTCCGCCTCCTCGAGCTTGCCCTGCTGGCTCAGCACCAGCCCCAGATTGCCGAGCAGGATGGCGTTGGCGGGGCTCAGGCTGTCGAGCTGCCTCCGGTGCTCGGCCGAGGCGCGGATCAGCGGCTCCGCGTCGGCTGGCCGTCCCAGCGAGGAGAGGACCAGCCCCAGGTCCGCGAGGGTGCGGCCGTACTCGTCCGAGGTCGTGTCCCCCGCGGCGCGAAAGCTGGCGCGCCCGAGCCGCATCCATCCTTCCGCCGCTCGCAAGTTTCCGAGAGTGAGTTCCGCCATGGCAATCTCGTGCTCGTCAACGGCCACATCGCGATGCCCCGGCCCCACCGCAGTCCGGTGCAGCTCCCGGGCCCGCTTGAGCTGCTGGACCGCAATCCCCGACCTGCGCAGCGCCTGGTTGGCGCGCCCGATGGTGCGCAGCACGTCGGCCAGTACATCGGGCGAGCCGGCCAGCTCCGCCTCGGCGCGACTCCCGGCGGATTCGACGATCTGCCCAATCGTGGTCTCGGGACCGGGGCGTTCTCCGCCGGTGTACCAGCTCGGATCCGCCGCGCCGAGGGTATTCTGAAGAAACCGGTTCACTGCTTCGGCCTTCACCGCCGCGTGACGGGCCCGGTCCCTTTCCTGCCGGGCTACCCGCGACTGCCAGAGGGTCGCGATCACCCCCGTGGCCAGCATCAGAAGCGCCGCCGACGCTCCGATTGCCGCC
>DATFGC010000235.1:0-7967 GCA_035249765.1 Gemmatimonadales bacterium
GGGCGAGCTGATCGAGATCGGCGGCTCTTTCCGGATCCCCGACATCCTGCGAAAAAGCGGAGCCATTCTCCGGGAAGTGGGGACCACCAATCGCACCCACCTCCAGGACTACCGGGACGCCCTGTCCGGCGCCGCCGGGGCGATCCTCACGGTGCATCGCAGCAACTTCGAGCAGACCGGCTTCGTCGCCAGCCCCGAGGCCGAGGCGCTGGCCGGACTCGCCGCTGAAGCGGGAATCCCCTACCTGCACGACGTGGGGAGCGGCCTGCTGGCCGACCTCGCCCCCTGGGGACTCACCGCGGAGCCCCGGGTCCCTGATGCGGTCCGCCGGGGCGCCGGCCTCGTGCTCTTCAGCGGGGACAAATTGCTCGGAGGACCCCAGGCGGGATGCCTGGTGGGGAGCCGGGAGCTGATCGGCGCGGCCCGCCGTAACCCACTGGCGCGGGCGATGCGCGCCGACAAGATGACCCTGGCGGCATTGGAAGCGACCCTGGCGCTCTACCGTGATCCGGGCGAGGCCATCCGCGAGATCCCGGTGCTCGCGATGCTGACCCAGGGTGCCGCTACCCTCGGCGCCCGCGCCGCCGCCCTCCGCGAGGCGATCGGTCTCCCCGACGACACCGCGCTGGTATCCGGCGCCTCTGCGGTCGGAGGGGGTTCCTTCCCGGGAGCGGCGCTTCCCACTACCCTCGTCGCCCTGGAACCGGTCGACGGGGGGGCCGCCAGCCTTGCCCTGCGGCTTCGGCTGGGATCTCCATCGGTCGTGGCCCGGATCGAGGCCGGCAAGGTCCTGCTCGATCCCCGCACGCTCCCCGAGGACTCGCTGTCGGACGTTGCCGGCGCGGTGCGCACCGCGCTGGCGACTCAGCTCTGATGGGGCCCGCGGTCTTCATCGACCGGGACGGCACCCTGGTCGACGATCCCCCGCCCGGCTACATCGCGGATCCCGAGAAGGTCTCGGTGTTCCCCGGAAGCGCCGAGGCCCTGGCCCGGCTCGGCGGGCTCGGCTACCTGGTCGTGATGGTGACCAACCAGGCTGGCATCGGGCGGGGACTGATCACCTGGGATCAGTATCGCGCCGTGGCTGCCCGGGTCGACAAGATCCTCGCTGAAAGCGGGGTGCGCCTGAACGGAACCTACATGTGTCCCCACGCGCCGGAGCGCGACGGGGAGTGCCCCTGCCGGAAGCCCAGGCTCGCGCTGTATGAGCGGGCCGGCGCCGACCTGGGCATCGATTACCGGGGTTCCTGGTGGGTGGGTGACCGGATCACCGACCTGCTGCCGGCCCGCGCCCTGGGTGGGGCGGGAATCCTGGTGCTGACCGGGCACGGGCCCGACCACGAGGACGCGGCCCGGCGGGAGGGGTTCGCGGTGGTTCCCGACCTCGCCGCGGCGGTCAGCGCCATCGCTGCTCCACGATGACCTTCCGCCTGGTGTCCCATCGCCAGCGGGGTCCGGCTCCCCGCATGGTGACCCCGCCGATCTGCCGGATCACTCCCGACACCGCGAACCAGTCCAGCTCGTTGGCCAGGAGTCCCTTCCCCGTATCGGTGAGCCGGAGGGGCTGCTGGGCGAATAGTGCCGGATCGAGCCGGGAAGGCTTCCGGTGGGCTCCGGCGATCGCCGGGAAGCGGCCGGAGGCGAGGCCGCGGAGCACGGCATACAGCATGGTATCGCCCAGGTAGGGCCGCCGCTCCCGGTTCTGCACCGCCACGAAGACTTCAGCGCCGGTGCCGGCCCCCGCGGCGATCGCCTCCAGGGCGAGCTGCTCGGTGCGGCCCAGGCCGTTGCGCACCGAAGGGTATTCCGCGAGGTAGCGGCGGACCGCCGCGGGGAGAAAGGGCAGCGCGGTGCTCCGCATCGCCCCGATCCGGGCCAGCCCGAGCGGCTCGGGCTCGAGGAGAGCACCCCAGGTCCGCCGGGCCAGCCTGAACTGGCCCCAGGTGACGGGACGGCGGCGGGGGAACAGGGTTGCCAGCTGGGCGGGCCTCAGCTGACCCAGCCCGATGAATCGATTGACCCCGGGGAAGCTCCCGATGCAGATCAGCGAAAGTCGGGTGCGGCGCCGGAGCGGCGCCAGCCGGTTGAGCAGGTAGACCAGGATGAGCTGGTCGAACAGGTCGGCCTCGAACCAGAGCACGGTCTCGTCGTAATGGACCGCCTGATCCACCCGCCAGTCCTGGCCCATCAGCTCGCGGTAGAGCTCGCTCACCGGAATGTCGAACCGCACCGCCCCCCAGGCCGCCCGCTCCTTCTGCCGGCCCCGGTCGGTGGCGTGGCGGTGCAGCGGGCCCTCGCAGAGTGGGTCGAACCACTTGATCTTGTCGCCGGAAACGCCTCCCGCAGTGAGCTGATCCAGGATGTCGTCACCGCAGCGGATGTGGAGAAACTGCCGCGGTTCGGGAAACTCGGAGAGTTTATATTTCCGGGCTATGTTCCTGCGCGTGGCGGCGGCGGTTTCGGGACGGGGCAGCAATCTGGCGGCGCTCCTCCACGCCCTCGGGGACGGCGCCCCGGCGCAGGTGGTTCTGGTCCTGAGCAACCGGGCCGGAGCCGGCGGCGTGGAGCTGGCCCGGAGCCACGGCATCCCGGTGCACCTGCTCAATGATACCGCCGATCCCGGCGAGTGGCGCGCGGCGCTGGAAGCCGCCCGGGTGGATCTGATCGTGCTGGCCGGGTATCTCAAGCCGGTGCCGGCCGCAGTCGTGCGGGCCTGGCATGGCCGGATCATCAACGTGCACCCGGCGCTGCTCCCCCGGCACGGTGGCCGGGGCATGTACGGGCGACGGGTACACGAAGCGGTGCTCGCCGCGGGCGACACCACCACGGGCGCGACGGTGCACCTGGTGTCCGAGGAGTACGATCAAGGGGAGATTCTGGCGCAGGGAACCGTGCCGGTCCTGCCCGGCGATACCGCTGACACCCTCGCAGCGCGGGTACTGGCGGTCGAACACAAACTGCTGCCGGCGACCGTGCTGGCAATGGCCCGCGCGGGGCTCCCCCAACGAACCGAGGTCCAGGGCATGGACGTCCCCCCCAGTTCCCAGTCCCCAGCTCCCAGCTCCTAGCCCATGCCCCGCGCGCTCATTTCCGTCAGCGACAAGCGGGGCATCGTGGATTTCGCCGCCGCCCTGGCCGAGCTCGGGTGGGACCTCGTGTCCACCGGAGGCACCGCCACGGTGCTCCGCAAGGCGGGGATCCGGGTCAGCTCGGTGGACCAGGTCACCGGGTTCCCCGAGATTCTCGACGGGCGGGTGAAGACCCTGCATCCGGCGATTCATGCCGGACTGCTGGCGCGCCCCCACCTCGAGGGACACCGTCGCGCGCTGGACGCCCACAGCATCCGCGCGTTCGGGCTGGTCGCGGTGAATCTCTACCCCTTCCAGGCCACCATCGCGCATCCCTCGGCCACCCTGGAAGACGCCATCGAGAACATCGACGTGGGCGGCCCGGCGATGCTCCGGTCCGCTGCCAAGAACTACGAGAACGTGATCCCGGTCGTGGACCCGACCGACTACCGCTGGATCATCGACCTGCTCCGCCAGGGTGACGTGCCGGCCGAATGCCGGCGCTCCCTCGCCGCCAAGGTGTTCGGCCACACCGCGGAGTACGACACCGCGGTGGCGGGATACCTCACCGCGCCGGGCGAAGGGCTTCCCCCCCGCATCAACCTCTCGGTGGAGCGGATGCAGGAGCTCCGCTACGGCGAGAACCCCGAGCAGCGTGCCGCGCTCTATGCCACCGAGGAGCCCCGGGGGATCCGGGACCTCAAGCAGCGCCAGGGCAAGGAGCTCTCCTTCAACAACCTGATGGACGTCGACGCGGCCACCGCTGCGGTCGGCGCGTGGAAGAACCGTCCCGCCTGTGCCATCATCAAGCACACCACCCCCTGCGGGATCGCGGTCGGACGCACCGCGCTGGAGGCCCTGGTCAAGGCGCGGGCCACCGACCCGGTGTCGTCCTTCGGCGGGGTGATCGCCTGCAATACGGTGGTGGACCGCGAAATGGCCGAGACGCTGCGGGAGCTGTTCGTCGAAGTCATCGTGGCTCCCTCGGTGCAGGAGGACGCGCTGGCCGTGTTCGCGGAGAAGAAGAATCTCCGGGTGGTGGAATTCCCCATCGGGTCGCCGGCGGGATCGCTGGATTGGAAGAGCGTGCGGGGCGGATTCCTGGTCCAGGACCGCTTCGGCTTCGATCTCTCCGAGGAGGGATGGCGGACCGTCACCACCCGGGGGCCCACTCCGGAAGAATGGAACGACCTCCGGTTCGCCTGGGCTGCCGTCGCCTCGGTCAAGTCCAACGCCATCCTGATCGCCCGGAACGAACAGGCCATCGGCATCGGAGCCGGACAGATGAGCCGGGTGGACTCGGTGTTCCTCGCCATCCACAAGGCCCGGCAGCAGCAGCACGCCACCGAAGGAGCCTCGCTCGCCTCCGACGGCTTCTTTCCCTTCCCCGACGGGGTCGAGGAAGCGGCCCGGGCCGGGGTCCGGGCCATCATCCAGCCGGGGGGTTCGGTGCGCGACGCCGAGGTGATCGCGGCGGCGAATCGGTACGGAATTGCGATGGTGTTGACGGGAAGACGCATGTTCAGGCACTAACTGAAGTCCTCAGCCCTCAGCCATCAGCCCTCAGTCGCTGAAGGCTGAAGGCTGCTGGCTGCTGACCCTTTTCTGGAGCACCATGTCCGACCCGCAGCCGAAATCTCCGCCGTACAAATACGCCGCCGCCGTAACGGCCGCGGTGTTCCTGGTTTACCTCCTCACCCTGGCGCCCACCACCGCGTTCTGGGACGCGTCGGAGTACATCGCGGCCGCGAAGACCCTGGGCATTCCCCATCCGCCGGGGAATCCTCTCTTCGTCCTGATGGCCCACGTGTTCGGGCTCTTGCCGCTGGCCGCCTCCTACGCGGTCCGGATCAATCTCTTCGCCGCGGTCACCAGCGCCCTCGCTGCCGGCCTCTGGTTTCTGGTGGCCGAGCGATGGCTCAGAAATCTCGTGGCCGACCGGACCATCCGGCTCGGCGCCGCCGCCGCAGGCGTGCTGGTCGGGGCGTTCGCCTGGACGGTGTGGAACCAGTCCACCGTGAACGAGAAGGTGTATACCGTCTCGCTGTTCTTCATGGCGCTGGTCACCTGGCTCGCGGTCCACTGGGGCGACGACCAGCCGGGTCCCCACCGTGACCGCTGGCTGATCCTGATCGCCTACCTGCTGGCGCTCACCTCCACCAATCACATGATGGGGGTGCTGGCCGCGCCGGCGGTGGCGGTCTACGTGCTCTGGACCGACTGGCGGGTGCTCACCCGGCCCACCGTGCTGCTGGGGATCGTGGTGGCGGTTCTGGTCGGCATATCGGTCAACTACCTCTTCCTGCCGATCCGGGCGGCCCACTTTCCTCCGATCAACGAAGGAGAGCCGGTAGGGTTCTTCAGCCAGGCGCTGATGGACGTGCTCAACCGGGAGCAGTACGGGAAGCCGCCGCTGACCCAGCGCCAGGCCACCCTCGGCGCCCAGTTCCAGATGTACTGGCAGTATTTCAGCTGGCAGTTCGCCCGGGACTGGAGCGGGCTTTCCCGGCTTGCCACCGCCCTGTTCACCATCCTCGGCCTGAGCGGGCTGGTGGCCTTGTTCCGGAGGGACCGCCGGGCCGGGATCGCCGCGCTGGCGATGCTGTTCACCCTCACGGTCGCGCTGGTCTATTACCTCAACTTCCGTTACGGGTTCTCGCTCTACCTCGACGAGTTCCCCCGCTCCGAAGACCATGAGGTCCGCGAGCGGGACTACTTCTTCCTCTGCTCCTTCGCCTTCTTCGGAACTCTGGTCGCCGCCGGCATCGGCACCGCGGCGCAGGCGGCGGCAAAGCAGTTCCGCACCCGACTGGCCGCGATCCCGGTCCTGGCCCTGGGCCTGATCCCGCTGTTCGGCAACCGGATCACCGCCAGCCGGGCCCACGAGACTATCGCCCACGACTTCGCCCGCGATCTCCTCGAGTCGGTCGAGCCCTACGGGATCCTGATCACCGCCGGGGACAACGACACCTTCCCGCTCTGGTACGCCCAGGAGGTCGAGGGCATCCGGCCCGACGTGACGCTGGCCAACCTGTCTCTGATGAACACCGACTGGCACCTGCGCCAGCTCCGCCGCCGGGAGACGCCCGAGTTCGATCCCGCGAAGTCCATCGATCTCTGGAGGCCCCGGAGCGACACCAGCGGATTCCTGCTGGGCGTGCCGGGGCCCTCGGGCTGGCCCAAGCCGACCGCACCGGTATTCGAACAGTCGCTCGAACAGCTGGACAGCCTCCCCGAGTACTCCAGGATTCCCAAGGGGAGCGGGGTCAAGTTCGGCGACCTCGAGATCGCTTTCGGCGGCGAGATCGTGGACCGGAAGGACCTTGCCACCGTCTTCCTGATCCGGCAGAACCTGGGCAAGCGCCCCATCTATTTTGCCTGGAGCGCCGGAGGGTATCCCGACGAAACCCTTGGACTCACGCCCTATCTGGTTTCCCAGGGGCTGGTGCGCAAACTGTATCCCAAGGCGGTCACCCCGAGCGAGAACATCGTCTTCACCCCGATGGGGTACACCGACCTGGAGCGGAGCCGGATCCTGCTGGAAAAGACCTACCGCTGGCAGGCCGCCAGCCGGGAGCGCCCCCGGGGCTGGGTGGATGCCCCTTCGGCATCCATTCTCAGGCTCTACGCGATAATTTACGGAGGGATGGCGACGGCGTTCCGGGAGCGGGGCGACAGCGCCTTCGCCGCGAAGGCCGATTCGATCGCCCGGCGGGTGGACACGGAAATCCGCCGAGCCGGTCAATTCGGCGCCGGCCGACCTGACTGATAGCTGAAGGCTGAAGGCTTAGCTGAAGGCTGAAGGCTCCCCGCAGGCGTGGTGGCCGAGTGGTTTAAGGCAGCGGTCTTGAAAACCGCCAAGGGCGAAAGCCCTTCGTGAGTTCGAATCTCACCCACGCCGTCCCGCGACCACGACTGCGCTACTCCGCCCGCATCGCCGCCATCGGGCTCACCCGGATCGCCCGGCGGGCCGAGATCACCGAACCGGCGCAGGCGATCAGCAGCACCAGCCCGACTGCGGCGGCAATGGTCTCGGGATCGGCCGGCTGGAGCCCGAAGAGGAGCGCCCGCATCGCCCGCGCCATCGCGTAGGCGCCCAGTACTCCTGGTACGATCCCGAACAGCGCCAGGCGGAAGCCCTGTGACAGTACCATCCCGGCGATCCGGCGTGGCGCACCACCCAGCGCCAGCCGGATGGCGATCTCCTGGGAGCGCTGCGCCACGGTGTAGGCCAGCAGGCCGTGGATCCCCACCCCCGCCAGCAGCAGCGCTACCGCGGCGAGCGCCGCCAGCACCCGGACCTGAGCCACCCGGGTGGCGGTTTGCAGCTCCAGCACCGCGGTCATTGGCCGGACATCCGAGATCGGCTGCTCCGGATCCGCCGCCCGCACGATCCGCCGGACCTCGGCGTACAGTCCCGCCGAATTGCCGGTGTGCCGGATCACCAGATCCTTGGGGTCGTAGGCGCCCAGGACGACCTCGGGTCCCTGGATTGCCGGCAGATACACCTGCGGCTCGGAAGTCCGCTCCAGCCCCCGGAATTTCACGTCGCCCACCACGCCCACCACCGTGCGCAGATCCTGGCGAAGCCGGAACTGCCTGCCGAGGGGGTTCTCTCCCGGCCAGAATTGCCGGGCGAACGACTCGCTGACCACCGCCACCCAGAGCCGCGAAGGGACATCCGCGTCCTCGACATCGCGCCCCATCCGGAGCGGAATGCCCATCGTCTCGAAGTAATGCGGCGACACGAACCGGAAAGACGCAGTTGGAGGCCGGGGCCCCAGGTCCTGTCCCGGCACCGTGATCCCACCGATTCCGCCGATCATCACCATCGGCAGGCCCGAGGTATACGCCGCGCTCCTCACCCCCGGCAGCGCCCGCACCTGGCTCAGCACCCGG
>DATFGC010000236.1:0-9309 GCA_035249765.1 Gemmatimonadales bacterium
GCTCGCCCTGCTCCGGCGGCTTCGCGACGGCGGCAACTCGGTGCTGGTGGTGGAGCACGACCTCGAGGCCATCCGGCAGGCCGACTTCATGCTGGAGCTGGGCGAGGGAAGCGGCGAGCTGGGCGGCCGGGTTGTTTATGCCGGCCCGGTGGACGGCGCGGACCGCACCCTGACCGGCGACTACCTCACCGGGCGGAAGCGGATCGGGGTGCCCAGCGCGCGACGGCCCGCCGGCCCGCTCCGGATCCGGATCCGGGGCGCCCGGCTTCACAACCTCCACAGCGTGGACGCCGACATTCCCCTGGGCACCCTGACCGCGGTGACCGGCGTGTCGGGCAGCGGCAAGAGCACCCTGGTGCACGATGTGCTCTACCGTCAGCTGGAAGCCCGGCTGCACGGGGAACACTCCGCCAAATCCCACCTGGGCGAGCCGGTGGGGGCGGTCGCCGGGCTCACCGGATGGGAGCACCTCACCGACGTGGTGCTGGTGGACCAGTCGCCGATCGGCCGGTCTCCCCGGTCCAACCCGGTCACCTACATCAAGGCGTTCGACGAGATTCGCGAGCTGTTCGCCGCCCAGCCGCTGGCCCGGCAGCGGCGCTACTCCGCCGCCACGTTCTCATTCAACCTCGAAGGAGGCCGTTGTCCCGAATGCGAGGGAGCCGGCGCGGTGCTGGTCGAAATGGTGTTCCTGGCCGATGTCTTCGTGCCCTGCGAGGCCTGCGGCGGGAGCCGGTTCCGGCGTGAGGTGCTCGAGGTCCGGATCCAGGGGAAATCCATCCACGATATCCTGCAATGGACCGTGGACGAGGCGATCACCCGGTTTCATCACC
Source organism: Gemmatimonadales bacterium (assembly GCA_035249765.1). Lineage (GTDB taxonomy): Bacteria > Gemmatimonadota > Gemmatimonadetes > Gemmatimonadales > GWC2-71-9 > JABFSM01. The sequence goes on from DATFGC010000236.1 coordinate 834, forward strand.
AGCCCCGGCTGGGCGCGGCCCTCTGGCAGCTCCAGCAGGTCGGCCTGGGCTATCTGCGGCTGGGCCAGCCGGCCACCACGCTCTCGGGCGGCGAAGCCCAGCGGCTCAAGATCGCCCGCGAGCTCGCCCGGGCCGGCAAACGGGACGGCCGCAAGCTCTACCTGCTGGACGAGCCGACCACCGGGCTCCACCTCGACGATGTACGGGTGCTGATCCAGGTGCTGGACCGCCTGGTGGACGCCGGCCACACCGTGCTGGTCATCGAGCACCACACCGATGTGATCAAGCGGGCCGACTGGGTCATCGATCTCGGGCCGGAGGCGGGGGATGAAGGCGGGAGGGTCGTGGTCCAGGGAACCCCGGAACAGGTTGCCGCCTGCCAGGAATCCCACACCGGCCGCTATCTCGCACGGGCGCTCGCCAAGGCATAGGGAGTCGCGAGTCGCGAAGAGCGTAGAGGAACAACGGCTTCGCTATTCGCTATTCGCTATCCCTAGTTTCTCGAACAGATACCGCGTCATGCCGAGCGCCAGCTCGTTTTCCCCCATGAAGACCACCGAGGCGCCCTCGGCGCGCAGCAGGTCGGCCTCCTCATCGGTATGCACCCGTACCACCGAGAGGACGTCCGGATTGAGGGTGCGGGCGATGCTGATCATCTTGCGGGCCTGAAACGAGTCCGGTACCGCGATCACCAGGATCCCGCATCTGGCCACATGACCCTGGATCAGGACCGCCGCGTCGGCGGCGTCACCCGACACGGCATGGATGTGCCGCTCCCGCAGGTCCTCCACCGCCTCCCGGTTCTGCTCCACCACCACCATGGGGACTCCGCGGGCCTGGAGCGCCTCGCCGATCCGCTTTCCCACTCTGCCAAAGCCCACCAGCAGCACGTGCCCGGTGAGCTTGCTCGCGTCCACCGTCGCGGGCAGCTCAGCCAGAGGATCGTCCCGCCGCTCCATGGTGCGGGCCAGCGCGGAGCGGGACCGGATCCACGACTGCACCGGCTCGATGGCGTTGAAGATCAGCGGATTGAGCCCGATCGAGATCAGCGACGCGGCCAGGATCAGGCTCTGCCCCTCGACCGGCAGCAATCCCAAGGTGACCCCGAGGCCCGCCAGGATAAAGGAGAACTCGCCGACCTGGGCCAGGCTGGCCGAGACGGTGAGGGCGCTGTTGAGCGGGTAGCGCATTGCAAGGACCAGTCCGAATGCCGCCAGCGGATTTCCCAGCACCACGATCGCGAGGACCAGCAGGACCCGGGCCGGCTCGGCCACCAGCATCGCCGGATCGAACAGCATGCCCACCGACACGAAGAAGAGCACCGAGAAGGCGTCCCGGAGCGGGAGCGACTCCTGGGCGGCGCGATGGCTCAACGCCGATTCGCGGAGCATCATGCCGGCGAAGAACGCCCCCAGGGCGAACGACACCCCGAAGAGCTCCGACGATCCGTAGGCGATACCGACCGCCGCCGCGATCACGCAGAGGGTGAACAGCTCCCGCGATCCGGTACGGGCCACCTGCCAGAGCAGCCAGGGAAAGACCCGGCGTCCCACCACCAGCATGAACCCGACGAAGCCGGCTACCAGAGCCAGGGTGCGGATGAGAGGCCCCAGAACGCCGCCACCCCCGGCTCCTTCCCCGGCGAGCCCGGGCCGGCCGCCCAGCAAACCGGCCAGCGGCGGAAGCAGCACCAGCACCAGCACGGTGACCAGGTCCTGTACCACCAGCCATCCAACCGCGATCTTGCCGTTCAGGGATTCGAGCAACCCCCGGCTCTCCAGCGCGCGGAGCAGCACCACGGTGCTCGCCACCGAGAGGGAGAGCCCGAGCACCAGGCCCTGCCCGAAGGGCCAGCCCCAGAGCGAGGCCACCCCGATGCCGAGAACCGTGGCCACCAGCATCTGGAGGATGGCTCCGGGCAGCGCGATCCCCTTGACCGAGAGCAGATCGCCCACAGAGAAGTGCAGCCCCACCCCGAACATCAGCAGCATGACGCCGATCTCCGCCAGCTGTCTCGACAGCTCGAGGTCGGCCACGAAGCCGGGGGTAGCCGGCCCGATGAGAATTCCCGCGACGAGGTAACCGACCAGGGCCGGCAGCTTGAGCTTCGCGGCCAGGAAGCCCAGAACCAGCGCCAGCCCCAGCGCCGCCGCGATGGTGGTGATCAGGGGTGCGTCAGCGGGCACGCGCGGCCGTTGCGATCAAGTCCCAGGCGGCACGGACGTCGGCTTCACTGGTGGTCAGGTGTCCCAGCGCGACCCGGAGCACGTAGCGCCCGCCCAGCCGGGTGCCGGTGATGAAGATCTTCCCGGTGGCATTGACCCGCTCCTGCAATCCTCGATTGAATGCATCGAGATCCTCACCGGGCTGGCTCCCCGGCTCCCTGGCTCCCTGGCTCCCTGAGTATCTGAACACCACCAGTCCCAGGTGCGCGGGCGCCACCACCTCAAACTCCGGTTCCCGCGCAATCCAGTCTGCCAGCACTCTTCCCAGCCGGACATGCTCCCGGATCATCGCCTGCAATCCCTCGACTCCGTAGCTGCGGATCACGAACCAGAGCTTGAGGGCGCGGAACCGCCGTCCCAGCTGGATGCCCCAGTCCCGGTAGTTGACTACCCGGTCGTCGTGGGCGGTGCGGAGGATCTCGGCGCTGGCCCCGAAGGAGCCGAGCAGGGCGGCACGGTCCTTCACGAAATAGGCGGAGCAATCGAAGTTGACCAGCAGCCACTTGTGGGGATTGAAGACCACACTGTCCGCGGCGTCGACGCCGTCGAAGATCCAGCGCAGCTCGGGGACGATGGCGGCCGAGCCGGCCCAGGCGGCATCCACGTGCAGCCAGACCGCCTCTTCCCGGCAGATGGCGGCGATCGCCGGCACCGGATCGATGGCGGTCGAGCCGGTGGTCCCCACCGTGGCCACGACCGCGGCCGGAATCAGCCCCGCCGCGCGGTCGGCGCGGATCTGAAGCCGAAGCGCCTCCGGCAGCATCGCGTTCCCGGGGCCGGTCTCCACCATCCGGATGTGCCCGGGCCGGATCCCGGCGAGCCGCATGCCCTTGGGCACCGAGTGATTGGCCTCGAGCGTGGTGTAGGCGGTGAGAAGGTCAACCGTTGCGCCGTTGCGCCTTTGCGCCTTTGCGCCATCGCGTAGCGCCTGGTCACGGGCGGTCACCATGGCCACCAGCGTCGCGGTGGACGCGGTATCCTGGATCACCCCGGTGAACTCTCCGGACAGGCCCACCATCCGGCGGAGCCATTCCATGGTGACCTGCTCCAGCTCGGTCGCGGCGGGACTGGTGTTCCAGGACATGCACTGGGCCCCGATGGTCGCGGTGAGCATCTCGGCGAGAATCGAGGGCGGGCTGGTGTTGGCCGGGAAGTACGCCAGGAATCCCGGGTGGCCCCAGTGGGTCAGTCCGGGCACGATGATCCTCTCGAAGTCGGCCATGATCCGCTCGAACGGCTCGCCCGACAGCGGCGCCGCCGCCGGGAGCGCGGCCCGTACCGAGCCGGGTTCCGCGGTGGGCTGCACCGGGCGGGACCCCACGTCGCGCAGGTAGTCCGCCATCCAGTCCACGATCTCGTGGGCCTGGCGGCGGAACTGTTCGGGGTCGAGGCTGGGCCGCTCAATCGGCGTGGTCATCGCGTTAGAATTCCCCCATGGCCGACCCGATTCCCTGCCTCTGGCCCGAGCGCGGCACCGCGCCGATCGACTGGACCGCGGTATGCGCCGAGCTTGCCTTCCGCGACCCTGCCCTGGGTGCGGTCATCGAGCGGGTGGGCGGCTCGGGCTTTCCGCCCCACGCCGGCGCGTCGAGCTTCGAGGCGCTGTCCCACAGCATCGTCTACCAGCAGCTCTCGGGCAAGGCGGCGGCCACCATCTTCGCGCGCTTCCGCGCGCTTTATCCCGGCAACGGATTTCCCGATCCGGCCCGGGTGCTCGCGACACCCCACGCGCTGCTGCGCGGCGCCGGACTGTCGGACGCGAAAGCCCGCGCCATCCGGGACCTCGCCCATCACGCGGAGCAGGGTCTGGTGCTGCCGATTCCGGCGCTCCGCCGGATGACGCCGGACGCGGTGGTCGAGCGGCTGACGGTGGTCCGCGGGGTAGGGCGCTGGACGGTGGAGATGCTGCTGCTCTTCCGGGTGGGACATCCCGACGTGCTGCCGGCCCATGACCTCGGCATTCGCAAGGGGCTCGCCCGGATCATGCGCCGCCGGGAGCTCCCCGAGCCCGCCGCGGTCATCCGGCGGGGGGAGCGGTGGCGGCCATGGCGCTCCGTGGCGAGCTGGTATCTCTGGCGCGCAGCAGAGCTGCCGCGAGCCCGATCGCGTTCCCGCTCCCGCTGAGCGCGACCATGTCGCCCGGCTCGAGCCGGGTGGCGGCGGTGGGCAGCGGTTCCCGCCTGCCGTTCCGGGTGAGCGCCACCACGGTGGCCCCGGTCCGTCCCCGGAGATTCAGATCGCCCAGCGTCGCGCCCGCCGCTTCGCTCCCCGCCTGCACATCGAGCGGCACGATGGTGCCCATGCCGGGAAGCAGCTCCCGCACCACCTCGAAGGTCCCGGTGTCGCCGGAGTGCGCCTGCTTGGCCAGGGCGTGCACCACCAGCTCGGCGCCGGCGCGGGTGTGTTTGTCGAGATCGGTCGCGGTGCGCCAGAACCCGACCATGAGGATGAGCAGGTAGGCCGCGACCACCCCGAGCACTCCGAATGGAGGCACGAACGGCAGGGTGAGCAGGATGACCGGCACTCCGATCGCGATCACCATGCCGATCTGGAGGGTCGAGGCCAGCGACCGCCGGGGGGCATTGCCCTGGTCCACTCCCCGGACCGGCTTGGGCAGCGCCGATTCCGCCAGAATCCCCGAGAGCCGGCGCACCGTGCGGACCAGTCCGATGGCAAAGGGGAGCGCCAGCAGCGCACCGCCCGCCAGCAGGGCCAGCCGCACCCCCGGGGCGCGGTCGGCTTCGATTTCGATCCAGCCGGGCATCCGGCGATAGAGCAGCGAGGTGCCGATAATGGCGGCCGTCACGCAGGCGGCATCGAGCACCAGAAACCGGACGTAGCGGGTTCTGAGCCGGGCCGGCTCCGAGGCCGGTTTCCGGGTGCCGAGCAGCTCCACCCAGGAGGCGTACAGGCTTGCGACCGTCTGCACCGGATGAGGGAGATGCCGGTCCACCCAGGAGGCGAACCCGTCGGCGTGGCGGGTGAAGATCGGGGTGGTGAAGGCGGTGACCGTGGCCACCGCGACGGCGACGGCATAGAGCTGACCGGAGCTGGTGCTGGTGACCGCACCGAGTCCGGCGATCACGAAGGAAAACTCCCCGATCTGGGCCAGGCTCATCCCCGCCCGGATCGCATCGCGGGTCCCGTAGCCGGCCAGGAATACTCCCGCGGTCACCCCCACCAGCTTGCCGAGCAGGACCACCAGGGTCAGTACCAGCGCGGCTACCCACACCTCGGCCAGCACGGCCGGCTGAAACAGCATGCCGACCGCGACGAAGAAGATGGCGGCGAAGAGATCGCGGACCGGGCGGACCACTTCCTCCACGATCCGGTGCTTGCCCGACTCCGCCACCAGGGTCCCCGCCAGAAACCCGCCCAGCGCGACGGAATAGCCGGCGGCGACGCTCAGGACCGCGAGCCCGAGGCAGATGCCCAGCGCCGCCACCAGGGTAGTCTCGGGACGCCGGAAGGAGAGCGCGAAGTTGACCGCGCGGGGAATCACCAGCATTCCTCCCACGATGAGCAGGAGCAGGAACAGTCCCAGCCGCCCCAGGGTCTCTCCCAGCATGCCGCTGGAGATGTCCGCGCCCGACGCAACGGTGGTGAGGAGGGCGATGAGGATGATCGCCACCAGGTCTTCCATCACCAGCACGCCGAACACGATGTCGCGCAGCCGACGGTCGGCGCGGAGATCGTCCAGGGTCCGCGACACCACCATGGTGCTCGAGATGGCCACGATCCCGGCGGCAAAGAGGCTGGCCATCGGGGTCCACCCCAGCACCCGGGCCGCCCCGTAGCCCAGCAGCAGGAGAAGACCGATCTCGACCATCGCCGCCAGGGCCACCCGGGGGCCCAGCGCGACCAGCTTGCGAAACCGGAATTCGAGACCGATCGAGAAGAGCAGCAGGACCACCCCGAGCTCGGCCAGGGTGCGGATGGTCTCCGAATCGTGGACCAGAGGCAGGGGAGCCAGCGGACCGACCAGCATGCCCGCGACGATGTAGCCCACGATGACCGGGAGCCGGAAGCGCTGGAACACCACGGTGGCCAGGGCCGCCGTGCCGAGGATCAGTGCCAGGTCACGGAGAAAAAAGTGGGCCGAATCGGAATCCATCGAGGGATTGTAACGCCAAAACCGCGGCCCTCCCACCCCTGTCGGAACGGTCGCGGTGAGGCTCTATTTCGGGGAAAGGAGCCCGGAATACCGATGAAGCGCATTCTCCTCGTGGATGATGATGACTTGAGTCGCGGCGCCGTGCACAAGATGCTCGAGCGATCGGGCTACGTGGTGCACAGCACCGCCACCGGGCAGGAAGCGCTCGCCCATTTCCGCAGGGAAGCGCCCGACCTCGTCATCACCGATCTCATCATGCCGGAGGTGGACGGACTCGAGGTGATTCAGGAGCTCCGGCGCAACGATCCCGCGGTGAGAATCCTGGCCATCTCGGGGGGCGGCCGGGTGGACGCGGAGGAGTACCTGTCGGTGGCCCGCAAATTCGGCGCGAGCCAGGTGCTGTCCAAGCCGTTCACCGGCCAGGAGCTCAAGATGGCGGTGGAGTCGGCCCTGGGTGGTGGGGACGGTTGAGTGGTCAGTGGTCAGTGGTCAGTGGTCAGGGAATAGGGGTCAGAGATCAGGGTTTTTCCCTGACCACTGACCCCTGATCACTGCCCACTCACTCCCGAGGAGGGACTCGAACCCCCGACCCGGTGATTAACAGTCACCTGCTCTACCAACTGAGCTACTCGGGAAGAAGCAGGTCAAAATAGTCTGGAACTGGCAACAGCAACAGGCACCAGGCAACAGAGTTCCCCTGCCATATTTCTATACGCCTTCCTGCGAAACGAGGCCTCCGGAACCCCCTTCCGGGGCATGAGTTGCGGCAACCTCGCCGGGCCAGCAGAGCCATCATTTGACAGCCCGTCCTCCCTGCACGAACACGGCAATCTTTGCACCCTGCCTCCTTGGCATAAAACATTATGCAACAACACTTTAGGCATTTGTCAATGGCTTTCCCGACTGACCCGGTCCGCTTACTTTTCGACCCATGATGCACCCCTTGGTCGGCCACCTGGAGGCCCGGCGCCGGCTATCGGAGTCGGTACGGATCGGTCGGCTCCCCCAGGTCATCCTGGTGACCGGTCCCGAGGGAGTCGGAAAGCAGCGTCTGGGGCTCTGGCTGGGCCAGCTGCTGCTCTGTGAGCGTCCGGCCGGGGAGCCCTGCGGAGAGTGCCGCCCCTGCCGCAAAGTGGTGGGCCTGGTGCATCCGGACCTCCACTGGTTCGTGCCGATCCCCAGGCCCAAGGCAGGGGAGGCGGACCGCCAGGTCGAGGAGGCGTCCGAGCTCCTGAGCGAGGCCATGGAGGCCCGCCGGGAGCAGCCCTTGGCGGCCCCGGCCGACGGAATGGCTTCGCACTCGATCGCGAGCGCCCGGCTCCTGCTCCGGCGGGCTGCGCTCACCCCGGTGGAAGGGCGGCGCAAGGTGTTCGTGGTGGGTGAAGCGGACCGCCTCGTCCCCCAGGAAGGGAGCAGCGACGCCGCCAACGCGCTGCTCAAGTTTCTGGAGGAGCCGCCGGCCGACACCTGGATCGTCCTGACGACGACCGAGCCGGAACGGGTGCTCCCGACCATTCGCTCCCGGGCGGTGCCGCTCCGGCTGGCCCGGCTGCCCGACGCGCTGGTTGGGGAGTTTGCGGAAAAGACTTTGGGAGTCCGCGGCGAGGCTCTGGCAGCCCAGGTACGCCATGCCGACGGCGCGATTGGAAAGCTGGTCGAGGGCGGGGGGAATACCGGCCGGGCGATCCAGGACGCCCGCGCCCTGCTCGAATCGATCAAGACTGGTGGCGGCGCGCGCTTCGAGCGAAGCCTCAGGCAGCCGCCCTGGTCGGCCCGCGGAGCGTTCACCGACCTGCTCGATGCACTGGCCGACGAGCTGTCGGGTCGAGCCCGGGACACGGCGGCGCATGGCGACCCGGCGCCTTATGTGGCGGCGCTGGAGCGGGTGCAGGCGGCACGCGCGGAGGCGCAGCGGAACGTGAATCCGCAGCTTCTCCTCGCTTCCCTCGCGGGTGAGCTGGCGGAGGTGCTGTGACGCTCAGTCACGTGGGTCCCGACGGAGGCGCCCGGATGGTGGACGTCGGCGGCAAGGAAGTCACCCGGCGCGAAGCGACCGCGGAGGGCCGGGTGCGCATGTCGGCGGAGGCATTTGCTCTGGTACGCTCCAACCAGGTGGCCAAGGGCGATGTGCTCGCCG
>DATFGC010000237.1:0-6759 GCA_035249765.1 Gemmatimonadales bacterium
AGGCCGCGGTCGGCGATGCCGTCGGGCGGGCCACCGTCCGGGAGGCGCTCGACGGGATGCGCGATCTCGAGCGGCGGGCAGTCCGTGCCGCCGCCGGCAGGGCCACCCCCCGCGAGCTCGCCGCCCTGCGCGATTCCTTCCTGCGGCTTCCCCCCGTGCGCGAAGGGCTCCGCGGGCTCATCGGCACGGCGCGGCTCCTCGCCCAGCTCGACGAGGAGTTCGATACCCTGGGCGATCTCGCCCAGGAGCTCTCGGCGGGGCTTTCCGACCGGCCCCCCGCCCTGCTCGCCGATGGGGGCGTGATCCGGCCGGGCTACGACACCGAGCTCGACGAGAGCCGGGCCCTGCGGGACGGCGGGAAGCAGTACATCGTGGCCATCCAGCAGCGGGAGCGGGAGCGCAGCGGGATTCCTTCCCTCAAGATCGGCTACAACAAGGTCTTCGGGTACTACATCGAAGTCACTCACGCCCACACCGCGAAGATTCCTTCCGATTTCGAGCGGCGTCAGACCCTGGCCACCGCGGAGCGCTACGTCACGCCGGAGCTCAAGGAGTACGAGGCCAGGGTACTGGGCGCCGAAGAGCGGATGGCGGCGCGGGAAGCGGAGCTGTTCGACGCCCTGCGCCGCCGGGTGGGAGCCGCGATTGTCCGGGTGCAACAGACCGCCCGGGTCCTGGCCCGGCTCGATGTCTGGACTGCCCTCGCCGAGGTTGCGTCGGCGAGCCGCTACGTCCGCCCCGCCGTCTCGGCCGCATTCGAGCTGGAGCTGGTCGCCTCCCGCCACCCCGTCATCGAGCGGATGATGCCCCGCGAGGCCTTCATGCCCAATGACGTGGTGTTCGATCCGGCCGCGCGGGTTCAGCTGGTGACCGGGCCGAACATGGCGGGCAAGAGCACCATTCTGCGCCAGATCGGGCTCTCGGTCATCCTGGCCCAGATGGGCAGCTTCGTTCCCTGCGAGCGGGCCTGCATCGGGGTCGTCGACCGGCTGTTCACCCGGGTCGGAGCGTCCGACAATCTTGCCCGGGGCCAGTCCACCTTCATGGTGGAGATGAGCGAGACCAGTGCCATCCTCCACAATGCGACCGCCCGATCCCTGGTGCTGCTGGACGAGATCGGGCGGGGCACTTCTACCTACGACGGCGTCGCGATCGCCTGGGCGGTCACCGAGTTTCTCCACGACACCGTCGGCTGCAAGACCATGTTCGCCACCCACTACCACGAGCTGATGCAGCTTCCCGAACAGCTGCAGCACGCCCGGAATCTCAACGTCGCGGTCCGGGAAAGCGGCGGGAAGGTCGTCTTCCTGCACCGGCTGGAGCCGGGAGGCACCGACCGGTCGTACGGCATTCACGTCGCCGAGCTGGCGGGGCTCCCTCGCGACGTGGTGGCGCGGGCCAACCTGGTGCTGAAGACCCTGGAGGGCGAACACCGGGTGGTCGGTGGAGCGCCGGCGCCGGAGCCCGATCCCGGGCAGCTGCCGCTTTTTCTGGAGTCGCCGCCCGATCCGGTCATGGCCGACCTCAAGGCGCTCGATGTCAACAGCATGACTCCGCTCGAGGCCATGAACCGGCTCGCCGATCTGCAGCGCCGCGCGGGCGGCCGCTCCTGAACCGCACTAGGTTCCGGCCCATGACCTCGGCACATGCTCGCCTCGCCGGGATCCTCCTGGCCGGCCTGGCCGCCTGCAACCGGGCTCCCGACACCACCGTTGCCCTCCCGGCCGACCCCGCCGCAACCACCCCGGTGCGCTGGGATGAGCCGCCGGTGGCGCTGAACGCGGTCTCGCCGGTGGTATATCCGGAGGCCCTGTTCCAGCAGCGGATCAGCGGCACCGTCCTGCTCCGGCTCTTTGCCGACGAGTCCGGGCGCATCGTGCCCGAGTCCACCCGGGTGCAGGAATCGAGTGGTTATCCGGCGCTGGATTCCGCCGCGCTCGCCGCGGCGCCCCAGCTGCAGTTCGCCCCCGCGCTCCGCAACGGCATCCCGGTACCGACCCTGTTTACCCAGCCGGTGCACTTCCGCCATCCCGATCGCGGAGGCACGACTCCATGAAGCCGCAGCACCTCGAGCCCTACGATTCGGTTCTCGCGACAATCGGCTGGACGCCGCTGATCCGGCTGGGCCGGGTGGGCGCCGGCCTGGCCACGCCGGTCTTCGGGAAAGCGGAGTATGCCAATCCGGGCGGATCGGTGAAGGACCGGATCGGGCTGGCGATCCTCGAGGAGGCGGAGAAGCGCGGTGAGCTCCGGGCCGGCGGCACCGTGGTGGAGGGCACCAGCGGCAATACCGGCGTGGGGCTCGCCATCGCCGCGGCGATCAAGGGCTACCACTGCATCTTTACCCTGCCCGACAAGATGTCCCAGGAAAAGGTCCGCCTGCTCCGCGCCTACGGGGCCGAGGTGGTCATCACACCGACCGCGGTGCCGCCCGACCATCCCGAAAATTACGTGATGAAGGCCAAGCAGATCGTGCACGATACTCCCGGCGCGATACTGGCCAACCAGTTCTACAACCAGGTCAATCCGGAAGCCCACTACGCCACCACCGGTCCGGAGATCTGGGAACAGACCGGGGGCAAGGTCACTCATTTCGTGGCCGGGGCCGGGACCGGGGGGACGGTGAGCGGCGCCGGCAAGTTCCTCAAGGAGCGGAATCCGGCCGTCCGCGTCATCGCCGGTGATCCGGTCGGCTCCCTCTACACCGGCTACCATCGGACCCGCACCATGGGCGAGGGGGCGCCCTACAAGGTCGAAGGCATCGGGGGCGACAAGGTGCCCACCACGGTCTGGTGGGACATCATCGACGAGTTCAGGCAGGTGAGCGACCGCGAGTCGATGCGCATGGCCCGGCGCCTGGCGAGGGAAGAAGGGATCCTGGTGGGAGGCTCGACCGGTCTCAACGTCGCGCTCGCGCTCGATCTGGCGCGCGAAGTGAACGATCCCGGCGCCTGCATCGTCACCATTCTGGCGGATACCGGCGAGCGCTACCTGTCCAAGGTCTTCGACGACGACTGGATGCAGGAAAACCAGCTCCTCGACGCTCCCCGGCTCACCGTGGAGCAGCTCCTCACCCGCCGGCAGAAGGGCGCAGCGCCCCCGCTGGTGAGCGTCGCGCCGGCCGCCCAGGTCCGTCAGGCGCTCAACCTGATGAGCACCTGGAGCGTGAGCCAGATCCCGGTGGTGGACGGCGATCACTGCGTGGGCGGGCTCATCGAGAGCAGTCTGATGACCCGGGCGCTGGCCCAGCCCACCGTGCTCGACCGGCCGGTGCGCGAGGTGATGGATGCGGCGTTTCCGGTGGTCGACGCGGCCTTTCCCACCGACCGGCTGGCGCCGATGCTCACCCGGGAGAATCCTGCGACCCTGGTGCAGAAGGACGGGAAGCTGATCGGGATCGTGTCGCGATACGACCTTTTGCAGCAGCTGATAGGGACGCGATGAGTCAGGGAGCCAGAGAGCCAGGGAGCCAGGGAGCTAGAGAACTGCCTCGCAACCAAGCATCCTCTACTGGGCTCTACCCTGGCTCCCTGGCTCCCTGGCTCCCTGGCTCCCTATGAGAATTACCGTGCTGACGGGCGGAACCTCGTCCGAACGGGACGTCGCCATCGCCTCCGCGGTTCAGGTGGTGCGGGCCCTGCGGAGCCGGGGGCACGCGGTCGCGGTCGTGGACACCGCCCGGGGGTACATCCCCGAAGCGGACGAGCCCCGAGTGCTGTCGGCCACGGTAGCCCGGGAGCCTCCCGCGGTGGGCGAGCTGATCAATCTCGAGCGCGGGGTGCTGCTCTCCGGGCTGGCGGGCCTCCCGGTGATCCGGGAAGCCGACGTGGTCTTCCTCGCCTTGCACGGTGGCCGGGGTGAGGACGGTACTCTGCAAGCGGTGCTCGACGTGGTGGGCGTGCCCTACACCGGGAGTGGCGCGCTGGGCAGCGGAATCGCCATGGACAAGGACATCTCCAAGCGGTTGTTCCGCGCGGCCGGGATCCCCACCGCCGCCTGGATCATGACACCAGTGGATGACCGGCGGGTGGGCCTCGAGCTGGGATGGCCGGCGGTGGTGAAGCCCTCCAAACAGGGATCCACGGTGGGGCTCAGCGTCGTGAAGCAACCGGGCGATTTCGAGGCTGCGGTGGAGCTGGCCTCGGGGTTCGACGACGAGGTCATGATCGAGGCCTTCGTTCCCGGACGGGAATTGACTGTCGGAATCCTGGCCGACCAGGCGCTCGCAGTGGGGGAAATCGTCCCCCGGCACGAGATTTTCGACTACGAGTGCAAGTACACGCCGGGAATGTCCCAGGAGACTTTCCCGGCCGACCTTCCCGGCGATCTTACCGAGGAGTGCAGGCGGCTCGGACTCCTGGCCCACCGCACCCTGAAGCTGGGCGGATATTCCCGGGCGGATTTTCGCTTGACACCGGCGGGGGAACTGGTCTGTTTAGAGGTGAATACCCTGCCGGGAATGACGGCGACCAGCCTCCTGCCCCAGTCCGCGGCGGCCGCCGGGATCGACTTTCCCGAGTTGTGTGAGCGTATCTGTCTGGCAAGCAGGTAGTTATGAGTGAAGAACGCCCGCCCCTCTACGCCGACAAGCCCAAGCTCACTCCGTGGGTCGGGCGGCTCATGGCCGCCAATGTCGCGGTGCTGCTGCTGCTCTCGACCGTGTTCACCGCCCCCGTTTTCGTGGATGCGCTGCAGTTCGACCCCGGCCAGGGCCTGCGCCGTCCCTGGACCCTTCTGTCCTATATGTTCGTCCACGGCGGCATTCCGCACGCCGTCGGCAACCTCTTGCTGCTGTTCGCGTTCGGACCTCCGATCGAGCGGCGGATGGGGAGCCGGGGGTTCGTCCTGTTCTATCTCTACTGTGGCGTTGGCGCCGCGGTATTCACGCTCGGGCTCTCGTCCTTCATGACCGTTCCGCCCCTGGTGGGCGCGACCGGGGCAATTCTTGGAATCGGACTGGCCTTCGCGTTCGCGTGGCCCGAGGCCGAGCTGGTGCTCTTTCCGCTTCCGCTTCGGATCACGGCGCGCACCCTGGTGATGCTGCTCGCCGGCATCGTCCTGCTGGTCGCTCTGTGGAATCCGGACGGGGTGGCCCACCTCGGCTACCTGGGTGGCTTCGCAGCGGCTTACGTCTACCTCCGGATCCAGGGCCTGACCGTCCAGCGTACCCGCAAGGAGCCCCGGGCGATCACCAGGCGGCCGGTGATGGCGCCCATGCCGGTGCGGCAGGGAAGTCCGGCGCTCGACCTGCGGCCTGCCATGCCACGTCCCGAGCCGGCCGATCTGCAGGAGGAGTATCCGGCCGACGAGGTGGACCGGGTCCTCGACAAGATCAGCGCCTTCGGGATTCAGAGTCTGACCGCCGATGAGCGGAGGTTTCTGGACGAGGTTTCCAAGAGAAAGCGGAAGGACTTGCATTAGTGAGCGGTGAGCAGCGAGCGGTAAGCGGGAAAAACCGCCCGCTCACCGCTTACCGCTCACCGCTCACCCACTTTGCCTCTTGTGTCGCGCGGCGCTTTTTTTATCTTGTCGCGTGCTCATCAATTTTCTCCCCGATTTTCTCGACATTCTCGCCCAACCTGATCCCGAAGCGGCCTACCACCGCTTCCTCGATGCGCACCGCCCGCTGCTCGCCTCCTACTGGAGCAACTACGTCCTCGATCTCGACAGTCCGCATGCCGCGCCGGTCATCGCTGCCGCAATGCGGGCCGATCGGAGCGATCTCTACGCCATGCTGGATCGGGTGGACGTGGTCCGGGTGGTGGAGGAGGCGCTGCGCCGCTCGGAGGATGTGCTGGGGGTGGACCGGCCCACCGACGTCGTCCTGATGGTCGGCATGGGGGCAGCGAATGCCGGGGAGCTGGTGATCAACGGGCGCGGAGTCGCGTTCGTGTGCGTCGAGCATTTTACCGGCCGGGCCAATCCGGAGACCTTCGGCATGGGCCTCGAGCCCGAGCTGCTGCCTCTCTGGGTCGCCCACGAGGTGGCCCATACGGTCCGGTACACCTCGCCGGGAAGCGCCAGCGAAATGCGGCGGCTCATCGCCGACGCGGGCGGCCAATACGATTACTGGAGCACCGGCAGCCGGGCGACCCTGCGGGAGCTGCTGCTCAATGAAGGGCTGGCGGTGCATGCGTCCCAGGCCATCGTGCCAGGACTCGACCCCGCCGATTACTTCGGATACCCGCGCCGCCAGTACCAGCGGCTCCGGGAGCTGGAAGCCTTCCTCCGGCGAGCCGTCCATCACGATCTCGATCGCACCGGCCTCGGCCTCCGGCTCAAATATCTCTCCGGTGGGATGAGTCCTTCTGCCCGGCTCAGCCTGGGCCGGGTGCTCCCGGAGCGATGCGGCTATTACCTGGGCCATCGAATGGCGGAGCCGCTGGTTAACGCCCGGGGTATCGCCGCCGCTCTCCGGGCGCCGACCGAGGAATTCCAGGCCCGGGAGGACGAGGCGCTGGGGTTTCGCACAGCGTAAAGACGCAGAGACGCAACGACGCAACGACTTACAACCGGCCGCCACTTTGCGTCCTTGCGTCCTTGCGTCCTTGCGTCCCTATTTCTCCGCATGACCAACGACGAAACCACCACCACCCCCGTTACCCTCACCCTCAAGCCCGCCGGCCCCATCATCATCGAGGGTCCGGTGCTGATCCTGAACAACGCCGGCGACCCGGTGGTGCCGCCGGTTTCCAAGATTCCCGGTCAGATCAAGCTGTGCGGGTGTGGGTTCAGCAAGAATCGACCGTTCTGTGATGG
>DATFGC010000238.1:0-2619 GCA_035249765.1 Gemmatimonadales bacterium
CCGGATCTGGCTGCGGCGGTTGCGGGGGATCGCGGTGAAGCAGGCCCCGCAGGCATCGCCCCGGAGCGCCACCACCACGGTGGTGGACCGCGAGGTCCACAGCCGGTCGTAGCGGAACAGGAGGCTCTTCTCCACCTGGGCCGCGCTGGCCGAGCGGGCGGTACTGGCTTCCTGACGCACCGCTTCCAGCGCGCGGCGCGCCTCCGCCAGGCGGGCCCGCTCGCCGGTCTGATCGCCTTCCAGGGCGGCCAGCCGCTGCTCGGCCTCGGCGACCGCGGCTTCCTGCTGGGTGGTGGCGTCGGCGGCCTTGACCCAGTCGCTTTCCTTGTTGGCCAGCACCGAGCGGGCCAGGTCCACTTCGGTCATCAGCGCCTGCACCTCGCGCGCGGTACGCACCTGCTCGATCCGGGCCCGCCGCTTCTCCTGCTGGGAGCGCTGGGCATCGATGACGACCTCCAGCTCCTCGCGGCGCTTCACCCCCTCGCCATGTTTCTTCCGCGCGGCCTCCAGGTCGCTCCGGGCCCGTTCCAGCGCGGCGTCGAGCGCGGCGATGGACGCGTCCAGCGTCCGGATTTCGCGGTCGGTGGCGAGCAGGGCCAGGTCCTTGGCCTGCAGGTCGAGCAGTTTTTCGAGATCAGGATGCATGACGCCTCAAGAGTGCGGGGTCGGATCGGAGCCGGACGGCCCGGAGGGCGGACGGCGCTGTTCATTGGCTGCGGCCTTGCGAATCACGAATCGTTTCCGCTGATCGGGGGACAGCTCCTTCAGCTGATGCTGCCGCTGGTCCACTGCGGACACCGGGGCCAGCGTGCGGGCCACGGCGCGGGCCCGGAGTCCCTGGAGCGCGCCGACGTATTCCTCGTCGAAGCTCACCCCCGCGGCGCGCTCCTCCACCGCCACCTGGAGCAGTCGCTGGAACGCGTCCCGGGCCTGGGGAGAGAGACCCTCCAGCGCGGCGCCGGGCGGCGAACCCGGAGGCAGGGCGCGCACCGCGTCGAAGATCTCCCGGTAGGAGGGCACCTCGAAGGTCTCGGCCGGCACCTCGGCGCGGGCCCGCTCCAGCCAGGTTCCCCCCGAGAGAATGGTCTTGAGCAGCTGCTGCTCCAGCCGGGCGCCCGGATACCGGCTCCGGGCCGGAAGCGCCGGCGCAGGGACCCGACGCGCCGGAGCCCCGGACGGCTCCGGCGGCGGAGGCGGACGGGTGGATTCCTCCCGCTCCAGCACGGCGCGGGAGACGCCGGTTCGCTCCGAGATCCGCGCCAGGTAGAGATCCCGGGCAATCGGATCGGAAGCGGCCCGCGCGGTCGGCAGCAGGCGGTCGAGCGCATCGCGGCGATGCTCCAGCCCCTCGAACCAGCCTTTGCGTTCCAGGAGCTGGATCTTGCGGTCCAGCACATCCACCGCGTCGCGGAGAATCGGCAGCAGCGCGTCGGCTCCCCCCCGCCGCACCAGGGTATCGGGGTCTTCGCCCTCGGGCAGAGTGGCCACCTTCACCCGCATGCCATGACGGAGACATTCATCGCCGGCCCGGAAGGTCGCCTTGAGCCCGGCCGAGTCGCTGTCGTACAGGAGCAGCGCCGACTTGGAGAACCGCCGCAGCAGCGCGGCCTGGTCGTGGGTGAGCGCGGTGCCCAGCGGGGCTACCACGTGCTCGATCCCCGCGAGCACCAGCCGGATGACGTCGAAATACCCCTCGACCAGGATGACTTCCTCCTCGCGGCGGATCGCCTGCTTGGCCTCGTGGAGGTTGTAGAGCATGGAGCCCTTGTGGAAGATCCGGGTCTCCGGCGAATTGAGATATTTGGGCTCCCCCTTCCCCAGGATCCGTCCGCCGAATCCCACCACCCTGCCCCGGAGATCCCGGATCGGAAACAGCAGCCGGCCCCGGAACCGGGGACCCACGGTGCCGTCGTCGTGCCGGACCAGGAGGCCGGTCTCCAGCAGGACCCGCTCCTCGATGCCCAGCTGCTTCATCGCGTCGACGAAGGCGGTGCCCCGGGGAGCGTATCCCAGACCCTGCTCCCCGGCGATTTCGGGTGGAATGTCGCGCTCGGCGAGGTAGTCGCGGGCCAGCTTCGCGTCGGCGTCCTCCCGGAGCCGGGCGGCGAACCATTCCTGGGCCACCGCCGCCGCGGTGAAGAGCGGCTCGCGATCGTCGGGCGCTTCGCGGGCGCCATGCTCGGGCACCACGATGCCGACCTTGCGGGCCACTTCGCGCACCGCGGTGGGGTAGTCCATCCCCTGTTTCTTCATCAGGTAGGTGAAGACGTCACCCGCCTCGTGGCAGACGTAGCAGTAGTACATCCCCTTCTTGGGAATCACCGCGAAGTTCCGGTGGGTGCCGCCGTGAAACGGGCAGGGACCCCGCCAGTCGGAGCCGGCCCGCTTGAGCGGCACCGCCTCGCCGATGATACCGACCAGATCGGCGCCGTCCCGGATCTGCTCGATCAGCTCGTCGGCAATGCGGGTCACGGCGCGAACTCCGCGATGGTGACCCCGGTGCCGCCCTGGTTCCGGGGCGCGAAGTCGAACCGGGCCACCCGGCGGTCGGCCGCCAGCACCCGGCGCACCGATTCCCGCACCACGCCGGTGCCCATGCCGTGAATGATCCGGAGGTAG
>DATFGC010000239.1:0-11031 GCA_035249765.1 Gemmatimonadales bacterium
TACAGCCTCACCCTCGCGTTCCAGGGCGGGGTGGCGGACAGTGCCACGATCACCTTCAGCTACGGCACCCATTTCGTCGCCCCCGCCGGGGCCCGGGAGCGCTACGGCAGCAATCTCGCCTTCGAGAAGGCGCTCGCGATCGGCCGGGTCGGCGACGATGGAGTGGTGACCTTCCTCCCCACCACCCGTCCCGGCTCCGACATGGTGCGCGCCCCGGTCGCCGGCCCGGGACGCTACCTCGTGGCTGCGCCCCACTGAGCCCGGTGCCCCGCTGGCTGCTGCTGCCCGAAGCGGGCGGTCCTCCGATCGAAATCCCCGAGCGAGGTGCCGTGGTGGTGGGACGGGCGGGCGCCTCCGACATCCATCTGGCCGATGAGACCGTGTCCCGGCATCACGCCGAGCTTCGGGCCGACGGCCCCCGACTCGTGGTCCGCGATCTGGCCAGCGCCAACGGCACGCGGTGCAACGACCGCGCGCTCGGCGAGGGCCACGCCGAAGCGGGTGACGTGCTGACGTTCGGGCGGGTGCGCTTCCGGGTGGCGGAGATCGCCACGGACGCTGCGCGTCCTCGCGATGACTCCCCGGAAGGCCCCGACGCAATCCCCCCGGGCACCAGCGTGCGCGCCCTCGATGTCCAGTCGGGCGGCGGCGCCCTGGCCCGGCTCCATCGGGAGCGACTGGCCCGCCTCATCGACCTGGCCCGCCAGCTCGGGGGAGAGAGCGACACCCCCGGCCTGCTCCGGCTGATCGTCGAGCAGGCCTCCTCGCTGCTCCCCGCCGACCGGGTGGCCCTGCTGCTGGCAGAGGAGCCTGGCGGTGCGTTTCTCCCGGCCCACTGGTCCAACCGGCTGGGGAAGGCCGGGGTGCAGGTGCCCGGCAGCATCGTCGGTCGGGCGGTGACGGAGCGGTCTCCGATCGTGACCGAGAACGCCCAGGAAGACCTCCGCTTCCAGAGCGGCTCGGTGGCCGCGGACCGGGTGCGCGCCGCGCTGTGTGTACCGCTGCTGGGCGAGGGAGACCGGGTCGAGGGCGTGCTCTACGTGGACTCGCTCACCGGCTCCCGCGGATTCACCGAGGAGGAAGCCGCGCTCTGCTTTGCCTTTGGCGGGCTGGCGGCCGCCAGCATCGCCAAGGCGCGCGCCGCCGACGCCGCCCGGCGGCAGGAGGTGATTCGCGCCAATTTCGAGCGCTTCTTCGCGCCCGGCGTGGCGGCCCGGATCGCCGCGACCCGGAGCGGGGTGCGGCCCGGTGGAGAGCGGCGTCCGGTCACCGTGCTCTACAGCGACGTGCGCGGCTTCACCGGTCTGGCCGAAACCATGCAGCCCGAGGCGATTGCGGGGCACCTCTCGGAGTATTTCGCCTCCATGGTGGAGCTGGTGTTCGAGCACGGAGGGACTCTCGACAAATTCATGGGAGATGCGCTGCTGGCGGTGTGGGGGGCACCGCTCGCCGCCCCGGAAGACGCCGACCGGGCGCTGGCCGCGGCCCGGGCCATGCAGGACGAATGCCGGAGCCTCAACGCCCGCTGGAAGGGCCAGGACCGGCCCCGGCTCGCGATCGGCATCGGATTGCATCACGGGGAGGCCTTCGCCGGCACCATCGGGAGCCCGAGGCGGCTCGAATACACCGTGATCGGCGATGTGGTCAACGTCGCCGCCCGGCTTTGCGACGCGGCCTCCGCGGGCGAGATCGTCCTGAGCGAGGCCCTGCGGACCCGGCTCGCCGATCCGCCGGCCGCAGGGCCGGGAGAGGAGTTCAGGGTGCGGGGACGGGAGGGAGCGGTGGTGGTATACCGGTTGAAGGGGGGAATGTGAGCACTGCGTCAACGGTGAACGGTCAACGGTCAACGGGACCTGCCCTGCTCTTGGGACTGCTGATGCTGGCCGGCTGCGGTGGGAAAACCGAGCAGCCTCCGGAGCGCATTCCTGACACGGTGCTGGCGAAATCGAAGTTGCCCAACGCGAACGCGGTGGGAGCCGCACTCCGGCTTCAGGACACCGCGGCAGCTCGACGAGCTCGTGAGGACTCCATCGCGAGGTCACCCTGAGCGAAGCGTGACAGTTACCGTTGACCGTTGACCGTTGACTGTTGACCGTAGTCGTACTCCCACCCCGCCCGGGCCATCAGGTCGAGCACCAGTCGCAGCGGCAAGCCCATCACGCCGAAGAAATCGCCCTCGATCCGTTCGATCAGCGCCGCGCCGTAGCCCTGGATCCCGTAGGCGCCGGCCTTGTCGAGCGGCTCCCCGGTGGCCACGTAGGCGCGCAGGGCCCGTTCGTCCGCCGGCCGGAAGAACACCGCGGTCCGGTCGAGGGCCTCGTACTCGGTGCCGTCGGCCCGGAGACACACCGCGGTCAGCACGTCGTGGCGACGTCCCTGGAGCTCCCGCAGCATCCGCAGCGCGTCTTCGGGGTCGGCGGGTTTCTCGAGAATCTCGTCCCCCAGCGCCACCGTGGTGTCGGCGCCCAGGACCCAGGCGCCGGGCACCGCGCGCGCCTTCTCCCGGGCCAGCCGCTGCACGTAGGCGGCCGGCGCCTCCCGGGGGAGCCGGATCTCCTGGACATCGGCCGCTTCCACCCGGTGGGGAATGCCCAGCATGGTGAGCAGCTGGTGCCGCCGGGGCGAGCTCGAGGCCAGGACCAGCGGGTGATGGATCACGCCGAGCGCTCCAGGATCAGGGTCACCGGGCCGTCGTTGACCAGCTCCACCTGCATCTCGGCGCCGAACTCCCCGGTTTCCACCCGGAGACCCCGGCCCCTGAGCTCGGCGCAGAAGCGTTCGTAGAGCGGAATCGCCTGCTCGGGGCGTGCCGCGTCGATGAACGAGGGCCGGCGCCCCTTGGCCGAGTCGCCGTAGAGCGTGAACTGGCTCACCACCAGCACCGCCCCGCCCACCTCGGCGAGCGCCAGGTTCATCTTCCCCTCCGCATCGGAGAAGATCCGGAGCCCGGCAACCTTTTCCGCCATCCACACCGCCTGCTCCGGCGTGTCGCTGTGGGTGAAGCCGGCCAGGAGCAGGAAGCCCTGGGCGATTTGGCCAACCCTCCGCTCCTCGATCGTGACCGACGCCCGACTCACTCGTTGAAGGACGACGCGCATTGGTACCGGGGATTGGGGGTTGGGAATTGGGGGTTGGGGAACTACCGCGAGGGCAAAGATAAAGGGGTGACCGTCTGGCCACCCCCAATCCCCAACTCCCAACCCCCAACCCCATTTATTCCACAGTTACTGACTTCGCCAGATTCCTCGGCTGATCCACGTTGCAGCCCCGCCGCACCGCCACGTAGTAGGCAAAGAGCTGGAGCGGCACGCTGGCGAGCATCGGGGTCAGCAGGTCGTGGGTCGCGGGAATCGGAAAGACCGCGTCGGCCAGCCGGCTGATCTCCGCGTCTCCCTCGGTGACGATGGCGATCACCTTCCCGCCCCGCGCCTTCACCTCCTCGATATTGCTCATGATCTTGCCGTGGACTCCGTCGCGGGGCGCGATGAAGACCACCGGCATGTTCTCGTCGATCAGCGCGATCGGCCCGTGCTTCATCTCGGCCGCGGGATAGCCCTCGGCGTGGATGTAGGAGATTTCCTTGAGCTTGAGCGCGCCCTCGAGCGCCACCGGGAAATTCACCCCCCGGCCAAGATAGAGCGCGTTGTGTGCGGTGGCGAACCGGTCGGCCAGCTTCTCCACCTCGGGGGCGCGATCCAGCACGGTCCGGATCTGGGCCGGGAGCGCCTGCAGCGCCTGGATGAACTGGCGGCCCTGGAGCACGCTCAGGGTCCGGAGCCGGGCCATCTTGAGCGCGACCATCGCCAGCGCGGCCACCTGACTGTTGAACGCCTTGGTGCTGGCCACCCCGATCTCCGGACCGGCCCGGAGATAGAGTCCGCCCTGCACCTCCCGCGCGATGGTCGACCCGACCACGTTCACCAGCCCGATGGTGCGGGCCCCCCGGCGCCGGGCCTCCCGGATCGCCGCGAGGGTATCCGCCGTCTCGCCGGACTGCGACACCGCGATGACCAGGGTGTTCTCGTCCACGATCGGATTGCGGTACCGGAACTCCGAGGCATACTCCACCTCGCAGGGAATCCGGGCCATTTCCTCGAAGATGTATTCCCCGATCAGGCCGGCGTGCCACGAAGTCCCGCAGGCGGTGATGATCACCCGGTTGACCCGGTTGATCTCCTCGTCGCCCATATTGAGCCCGCGCAGCCGGGCGCTGCCTTCCTCCTCGAGCAGGTGGCCCCGCACCGTGTTGGTGAGGCTCTCCGGCTGCTCGAAGATCTCCTTGAGCATGAAGTGGGAGAACCCGCCCCGCTCGATGGTCGCCAGGTCCCATTCGATCTGGTTGACCGGCTTGTCCACGTGGGTATCGGTCAGGTTGCGCACCCGGTACCCGTCCCGGGTGAGCACCGCCATTTCCCCGTCGTCCAGGTAGACCACGCTGCGGGTGTGCTCCAGGATCGCCGACGCATCCGAAGCCACGAAGTACTCCCCGTCGCCCACCCCCACCAGCAGGGGCGATCCGTTGCGGGCGGCCACCAGGGTGTCGGGCTCATCCGCCGAAATCACCGCGATCCCGTAGGCCCCGTCGATGTCCCACAGCGCCCCGGCCACCGCCTGCTCCAGGTTACCCTCGTAGTAGGCCCCGATCAGGTGGGCCAGGACCTCGGTGTCGGTCTCCGACTTGAAGAGGTGACCGCGCTTCTCCAGGGCTTTCCGGATCGCCGCTGAATTCTCGATGATGCCGTTGTGGATGACGGCGATGCGGCCCTTCTGATCGAGATGGGGATGGGCGTTGGGCGTGGTGGGCGCGCCGTGGGTGGCCCAGCGGGTGTGACCGATGCCGACGGTGCCGCTCGGCGTCTCGGTGCGGAGCTTGTCCACCAGAGCCGCGAGCTTGCCGGCCGCCTTGCGAATCTTGATGTCACCGCCGTTGAGAACCGCCACTCCGGCGGAATCGTATCCCCGGTACTCCATGCGCCGGAGTCCGTCGATCAGAATCGGCGAGGCCTGCTTCGGTCCGACGTATCCGACGATACCACACATCGCGTGAACGACCTCACGACTGAAGGAGTGTCCGGCAGACTTCGACCAGCTCCTGCGCCTCCGCCTGGGTCGGAGCCTCCGCGATGAAGCGGACTACCGGCTCGGTCCCCGACGGCCGAAGATGGACCCAGCGGTTCCGCCAGGCCAGCCGGAGACCGTCCCGCTCATCGGCGCTGGCCTCGGGGAAGCGCTTCTTGAGCGCTGCGTATGCGGTCTGCAAGTCACTGCCCCGCCGTGCTTTGGCCTTCACGATCTGATAGCGCGGAGCCGCCGCCACCAGCGCGGAAACCGGCTTGTTCTCGACTGCCAAATACTGCAAGATCAACGCCACCCCCAGGGGGGCGTCCCGCCCGGCGTGGAAGCCTGGAAGCATGACTCCGCCGTTGCCTTCCCCCCCGATGAGCGCCCCCTCGTCCAGCATCATCCGGGCGACGTGCGCCTCGCCGACCGGGGCCCGGAGGAACCGGGCGCCGCCCTGACTGGCCGCGTCCTCCACGACCAGGCTGGTGGAGAGATTGGCGACGACCAGCGGCGGTTCCAGTGCACTCGCGCCCCGGAGGACCGCCCGGATTGCGAAGGCCAGGGTATAGTCCTCGCCGATCGGCTCACCCCGCTCGTCCACCAGGGCCAGCCGGTCCACATCGGGATCCACCGCCATGCCGAGATCGGCGCCGGTGCCCCGCACCAGGTTTCCCAGGGCGCCGAGATTCTCGGGAATCGGCTCCGGCTCCCTGGGGAACCGGCCGTCGGCTTCCAGGTTGATGGCGGACACCACGCAGTGCAGCCGCTCCAGGAGCTGGGGAATGATCAGGCCTCCCGCGCCGCGGACACAGTCGATGGCCACCTTGAATTGCCGCTTCCGGATGGCGCGCACATCGACTTCGTGCAGCGAGAGCACCGCCTCGAGGTGGCGGGTGATCGCGCCCCGATCTTCCTTGACGGTGCCCAGCCCGTCCCACCCCGCGCGGGGCGGACCCTCGTCCGCCATCGCCCGCACCGCCGCCCCGGCCTCGGGACCGAGAAAGATGCCGTCGGACCCCACCAGCTTGAGCGCGTTCCATTCCACCGGGTTATGGCTGGCGGTCAGAATGAGGCCGGCCCCGGCCTGGTGGTGGGTCACGGCCAGCTGCACCGTAGGGGTGGGGACGACGCCGAGATCGATGACGGTGCACCCCACCGACATGAGGCCCGCGCTGGCGGCGGCGGCGAACATCGGGCCGCTGGTCCTGGCATCGCGACCCAGGACGACCGACGGCTGTCCGGCCGCCTTGGCCCAGGCGCCCAGCGCGGCGGCATGACGGGCCACCAGCTCGGGGGTCAGGTCGGCGCCGACGATGCCGCGCATCCCGGAAACGGAGATCATGAGCGTCTGGGACATGCCGGAAACTACTCGGGGGAATGGCTACACGCTGATGGGAAGACGATCCACTTCGGGAAAGGCGCGGGTGAACGCGTTCACGACATCGGGATCGAACTGGACTCCGGCGAACCGGATCAGCTCGTGCAGCGCGTCGCCGGCGGATCGGGGCGTCCGGTAGGAGCGATTGGTGGTCATGGCGTCGAACGCATCCACCACCGCGACCAGGCGGGCGACCATCGGGATGGCCTGACCCCGGAGCCCGTCGGGAAACCCGGAGCCGTCCACCCGCTCGTGGTGGTTGCGCACGATCTGGAGAACCAGGGGGTGCTGCCGCCGGAGCGGCTCCAGAATCTCCTCGCCCTCGGTGACGTGTTTCTTGATCTCCTCGAACTCTTCGGGGGTGAGCGGCCCCGGCTTCTGGAGCACATTGTCCCGGGTGCCGATCTTCCCGATGTCGTGCAGCTCCCCACCCAGCCGGATCTGGTCGAGGGTCTCCCCGGTGAAGCCGAGCAGCACCGCCGTCTTCACGGCGTAGCGGCTCACCCGCTGGGAATGCCCCCGGGTGTAGACGTCCTTCTTTTCCAGCATCCGGACCGCCATCTGAATTTGGCCCACGAACTGCTCCTTGTTGCGAAGGTCGAGCTCGCGGATGGAGCGCTCGAGCCGCTCCTGATAGCTCTGCTGGAGAAAACGGTTTTCCAGAATGAGGCGGCGCTTTTCCAGCGCGTTGTCCACCCGGGCCCGGACCTCGTCCACCAGCACCGGCTTGGCGAGGTAGTCGTAGGCGCCGTGCTGGAGACACTCGACCGCGGTGGTGACCTCCGCCAGGCCGGTGAGCATGATGAAGGCCACATCGGGCCACCGGCGGTGCACCTCCCGGAGGAAGGTGATGCCGTCCATCTCGGGCATGTAGAGATCGCTGATGACGAGAGGCACTTCGCCCTGGTCCTCCAGCAGGACCAGCGCCTCCCGCCCATTGGAGGCTTCGAGCGTCGTGAGTCCCTGGGCCCGGAGTACCTTGGCGAGAGTCCGCCGCACCTGGGGGTCATCGTCGACCAGGAGCGCGCGGGCGGAACCTCCCGACCGATCCGCGGGGCCGCCGGGCGTAGAGGACACGGGCAGCAAAGTATGCAAGCTCATGGTAATCTTCAATGAGGAGAGCCCTCAGCCATCAGCTGTCAGCCATCAGCGACTGAAGGCTGAAGGCTGACGGCTGTACGCTCCCAGCCGAAGTGAACCTGGCCTCAGGAGCTCCATGACCCGCATCCTTCCCGACGACCTCACCCACGCCCTCGCCACCCGCGCCGTACACGCCGGCCAGGTGGACGACCCGCTCGCCGGGGCGGTGATGACGCCGATCTACCAGACCTCCACCTACCGGCAGGAAGGCCTGGGGAAGCACAAGGGCTACGAGTACGCCCGGACCCAGAATCCCACCCGGGAAGCGCTGGAGCGCAACGTGGCGGCGCTCGAAGGCGGCACCCACGGGTTCGCCTTCGGCTCGGGGCTGGCCGCGCTCGACGCGATCCTCAAGCTGTTCAGGTCCGGCGATCACATCGTGTCGGGCGAGAGCGTCTACGGGGGGTCCATGCGGCTGATGCGGCAGATCTTCGAGCCCTACGGCCTCAAGGTGACCTTCGTGGACAGCCGGGAGGCGGCCAACTTCGAGCGGGCGCTCACCCCCGCCACCCGGATGATCTACTGCGAGACCCCGACCAATCCGATGATGTTCCTCACCGATCTCCGGGCGGTGGGCGACCTGGCGGCCGCGCGGGGGATCCTGCTGGCGGTGGACAACACCTTCGCCACCCCGATCTTCCAGCGGCCGCTCGAGCTGGGCGCCCACATCGTGCTCCACTCCACCACCAAGTATCTCAACGGGCACAGCGACATGGTGGGCGGCCTGCTGGTCACCGACCGCGACGACGTCGCCGAGCGGCTGGGGTTCATCCAGAACGCCAGCGGAGCGGTGCCGGGGCCGATGGACTGCTGGCTCGCCCTGCGCGGCACCAAGACCCTGCCGCTCAGGATGCGGCAGCATGACGCCAGCGGCCGCCGGATTGCCGACTGGCTCGCCGGACACAAGGCGGTGCGGCACCTCTACTATCCCGGCCTCGCCAGCCATCCCCAGCACGAGCTGGCCTGCCGTCAAATGAGCGGCTTCGGCGGGATGGTATCGTTCGACACCGGGGACGTGGAGCACGCCCGCCGCATCGTCGAGCGGGTCCGGCTGTTTCAGCTGGCGGAGTCCCTCGGCGGGGTGGAGAGCCTGATCGGACATCCCGCCTCGATGACCCACGCCTCGGTGCCGGCCGAGATCCGGCAGGCCATGGGCCTCACCGACAGCCTGGTGCGGCTGAGCGTGGGGATCGAGGAGGTGGAGGATCTGATCGAGGATCTGGAGCAGGCGATGAAATAGACGCAAAGACGCAAAGACGCAAAGACGCAAAGAGAACCACCTTGCGTCGTTGCGCCGTTGCGTCGTTGCGTCCAACTTTGAAACCTTCGCGGTGATGCGCCGTAGGTTTTCCACCCCTTTACTCTGAGCTCTCACATGTCCGTCCCCGCTCCGCGCCCTCGAGTCGCTTTCCCCCAGATCGCGGGGGTTTCCTGGGAGCACCCCGCCGACCGTGCCGCGCTCCAGGCCATGCGGGCGGTGCCCGGCTTCGACGACGTGGTGCGCAAGATCATCGCCATCCTGGGCGGCGAGCGCGGCATCCGCCTCCTGTTCCAGGGCAACGCGGTCCGCTGCGGGCCCACCCAGTTCCCCACCGCACACGCCCTCCTGGTGGAAGTGTCGGCGACCTTCGACTGGCACAAGGTGCCGGAGCTCTACGTCACCCAGACCCCGGTGTTCAACGCCGGCGCGTACGGGGTGGACGATCCCTTCATCGTGCTGCATTCGGCGGCGCTCGAGCTGCTGGACGAGGAGGAGCTCCGGGTGCTCATCGCCCACGAGTTCGGCCATGTGGCGAGCGGCCACGCGCTCTACCGCACCATCGCCGAGATTTTCCTGAATGTGAGCCTGGGCGCCCTGCCCTTCCTGGCCGGGATCGCCCTGCTGCCGGTGCGGCTTGCCGTGCTGGAATGGTCCCGCAAATCGGAGCTCTCCTCGGACCGGGCCGGCCTGCTGGGCAGCCAGAACGTCATCGCCTCGCAGCAGCTCTTCATGAAGATGGCCGGCGCGTACCGGGGAGCGCTCGAGTCGGGGCAGATGGCGCTTGATCCGTTCGTCACCCAGGCCAGCGAATACATCGCGAGCAATGACGGGCTCGACATCGTCTACAAGATCCTCAACACCCTCGCGCTCACCCATCCCATGCACACGGTGCGGGCCGCCGAGCTGCAGGGCTGGATCGCGAGCGGCGACTACGAGCGGATCCTCCGGGGCGAATACACCCGGCGGGGCGCCGAGCAGAAAGAGCGTCCCCTCAAGGATGACTTCCGCGCCGCCAAGGATCATTACGCCGAGGAGGCCCGGGAGACGATGAGCAGGGTGGCCGACGCGGCCAAGCGGGCGGCATCGCAGGCACGCGAAGCGTTCCGCAAGGCCCAGCAATCGTGAAGGTGCTGGTCGTCGGAGGGGGAGGCCGGGAGCACGCACTCTGCTGGGCGCTTCACCAGGACCTTCCCGCCGCGACCCTGTACTGCGCTCCCGGCAACCCGGGGACCGCCGAGCTCGCCGACAATCTCCCCATCGGATCCGACCAGATCGATCAGCTCAGCGCCGCGGCGGAGGATCTCGCGGTGGATCTGGTGGTGGTCGGACCCGAGGTGCCGCTGGCCCGGGGACTGGCCGACCGGCTGCGCGCCGGGAACCGCCCGGTGTTCGGTCCCTCCGCCGCCGCCGCACGGATCGAGGCCTCCAAGGCGTTCGCCAAGGAGGTGATGCTCTCGGCCGGCGTCCCCACCGCTCCCAGCCGCATTTTCACCGAGCTGGCGCCGGCCCTCGCCTATGTCGCCCGCCACGCCGAGCCGCTGGTCGTGAAGGCCAGCGGGCTCGCCGCGGGGAAGGGCGCCGTCGTGTGCGCCACCCGCGATGAAGCGGCTCGCGCGCTCACCCGCATGCTCCGCGATGGCAGCTTCGGCGAGGCGGGCAGGACCGTGGTGGTGGAAGGTTTTCTCGAGGGCGAGGAGCTCTCGGTGCTGGCGGTGACCAACGGGCGCGACCTGGTCATTCTCCCGCCGGCCCAGGATCACAAGCGGCTGGGCGACCGGGACCTCGGTCCCAACACCGGGGGCATGGGCGCCTACAGCCCGGTGAGCTTCGCCACACCCGAGCTGCTCGACCGGGTGGAGCGCCTGGTGCTGATTCCGACCCTGGCGGAGCTGGAGCGGCGGGGGGCTCCCTTCGCCGGCGTGCTGTACGCCGGACTCATGCTCGATCCCGCCGGCATTCCCAACGTGATCGAGTTCAATTGCCGGTTCGGCGATCCCGAAGCCCAGGTCATCCTCCCCCTGGTGAGCTCGGGACTCTTCGACCTGCTCCACGCTGTCGCCACCCGCGCGAGCCTTCCCCGTCCGGTCATCGCGCCCGGCGCCGCGGTCACCACCGTGCTCGCCGCATCGGGCTATCCCGACACCCCGCGCCGGGGCGATCCCATCTCGCTCCCCCCGATGCCTCCGGGCAC
>DATFGC010000240.1:0-3977 GCA_035249765.1 Gemmatimonadales bacterium
CCGGTTGACCCCGTACACCGCCGTGATGGCCAGCTGACCTTCGTGCCCCAGCGGGGCGCCGTACATGGCTGACGCGGTGACCCGGTGGGCCGATTCGCCCGGGTCGTGGGCTTCGGGACTCTTCAGGAATCCATAGGCGGCGGACAGACTCCACCGGTCTGACGGGTTGACCGTCAGCCGGCCCGCCCAGGAGTCCAGTCTGATGGTATCGAAATTCCAGCGGTGCTCGTCCGGCTCCCGCCCGTTGAACAGGGAGGTTTCCAGCTTCCACTTGTACCCGAACACGCCCAGCGTGACGACGCCGAAGCTGGTGTGGGTGGCATCCTGCCAGTGATGGCCGAGCGGCGCCACCGGATCGTCCATGGCCGAAGGCCGATGCATGAACGCCACCGGCCCGAGCGCGGGCTCGCCCGAAGGCGCGGCATACAGGGCCAGGCCCAGCCGGTCGCTCACCCGGCGTTCGTAGAGAACCCCGAGCTCCATCCAGAAATCGTGGGGATGCTGGCGGTCGTGCAGCGGCTGGTCCCGGTAGGTCTCTCCGGTCTGGAGCAGCAGCGGGTAGCCCCGGGCCGTCACGGTACCCGGGTCCAGCGACAGCATGGTCCGGAGCTGCAGACGGCCCCCCGCCACCGTGCGGCTGGCCATCAGCATGGCCCAGTTGAGGGAGCCCAGCTGGTCGTCTCCCCGGGGCCCTCCCTGCCGGATGTACTGGCCGAAGGCGAAGCCGTGCAGCATGAGACTCCACGACCCGGCGGTGAAATGCCGCGACGGAAGGGTGACCGCATCGGGGATCCAGCTGGTCCCCGATCCCATGCGGTCCATGGGGATGCCGAGCGGCACCGCAACCGCGGCCGTGTCGGCGGATGGATGGACGTGCTGAGCGAGGAGGGGCGCGCCCGGCGGCGCTGCGGCCAGGAGCACTCCCGCGAAGAACAACCTGAAGCAAAACCGCATATGAATTCCGAGGTAGAAGCCCAGGTTCCCCGCGAGTCGTCCCCGCGGGATCAGATCGAACTGGTGGTTGGGCTACGACCGCGGAGGGGGTGGATCGGGTGTGGCGATCCGGGAAAGCGCAACCCGGGAAAGACCCGGCAGCGGTATCCGGGATCCCTCGTGGTGGCGCAGGCTGCCTGCGCCTGCTCCGGCCGACAGCGCGAAGCTGCAGGACATCAGGACCGGGCAACAAGGCGGAAGGTCGGGCCGTTCGCAGGGATCGGCCGGAGCGGCCGGACCGTGCTCATGATGCTCCCCATCCCCGGCCGGCCCTTCGGACTGGACCGCTCGCGGCGCGCCCCCGGCGTGCTCGGCGCACACCAGGTCAGGCGTCGCCAGGCCGGCCAGGAGCACCAGGGCGGCGAGCAGGAGGCGGGAGCCACGGGCCAGAACCATGACAGGAAAGTAATCTGGCTTGACGAACCCGGCCCGGGCGGAGATACTTCGAGGACCATGCGACACATTCCGGTGCAGCAGAGCTGGTGGCCCTGGCGCGGTGTTTCCCGCGGTGGGCCCTCGTGCGCATAGTCTAGCTTCACAGACGACGGCATCTCACGAAGCCCACCGCCTCCGCGGTGGGCTTTTCGTTTCTTCTCCGGCCGGGACGTTTGGATGATCATCGTATTGAAGCCGCATGCCACCAAGGAGCACGCCGACGAGCTCATGGCGCGGATCAGCGCCCTGGGGCTCCGTCCGCTCTACATGCCCGGCGAGGAGCGGGTGGTGCTCGGCGCCCTGGGCGACGAGCGCGCCCTCGAGAGCCTGCACCTCGACAGCGATCCGATGGTCGAGAGCGTGAAGCCGATCCTGGCGCCCTACAAACTGGTCGGGCGGGAGATGCATCCCCACGACACCATCGTCGATCTCGGAGGGGTGCACGTCGGCGGAGGCCGCTTTACCGTCATTGCCGGCCCCTGCGCGGTCGAATCGCGGGAGCAGATGCTGGCGACCGCCCGCGCGGTCCGGGCCGGGGGCGGGCACGCGCTCCGCGGCGGGGCCTACAAGCCCCGCACCAGCCCCTACTCCTTCCAGGGGCTGGGCACCGAAGGGCTCGCCATCCTGCGCGACGCGGCGGCGGACACCGGGCTCCCGGCGGTGACCGAGGTGGTGGACGTGGCCGACGTCGCCCTGGTCGAGGAGTACGCCGCCGCCTTCCAGGCCGGGGCCAGGAACATGCAGAACTACCGCCTGCTCCAGGCGCTGGGCCGGAGCCGGAAGCCGGTGATTCTCAAGCGGGGCATGGCCGCCAAGGTGGACGACCTGCTGCTCGCCGCGGAATACATCCTGGCCGAGGGAAATCCCAATGTCATCCTCTGCGAGCGGGGCATCACCACCTTCGAGACCGCGACCCGCAACACCCTCGACCTCAACGCCATTCCGGTCATCAAGCAGCGCAGCCACCTGCCGGTGCTGGTGGATCCTTCACACGGCACCGGGCTGCGGGAGCTGGTTCCCCCCATGGCCAAGGCCGCGCTCGCCTGCGGAGCCGACGGAATCCTGGTGGAAGTGCATCACGACCCCGCCAACGCGCTCTCCGACGGGCGGCAGAGCCTGTTCCCCGAGCAGTTCGCCGCGATGATGCGCGAGCTCCGCCCCATCGCCGCCGCGGTAGGTAAGGTGATGTGATGGTGACCACGCCGATCGACGCGGGTGCGATCCTCCCCCTGGTCCGGCAGCTGACCGGCAACCCCGACCCGCTGGAGCTCTATCGGCGTTTCTCGGACGGCGGACGCCGCCCGGGAACCTTTCTGCTGGAATCGGCCGAGACCGGCGCCGGCGCGGGGGAGCGCAGCCTGATCGGGGTCGGGGCGGCGCTCCGGATCATCTGTACCGGTCGGCGGGTGACCGTCGAGGCGCTCTCCGCCAACGGGCGCTCGCTGCTTCCCTGGATCGCGGAGCGACTCACTGAGTCCGGCCGCTTCGCTTCGCTCAGCGTGACCACCGTAGCCGGCAGTCACCCGGAGAGCGCGGAGCGCTCGGAGGGGCCCATCCGGGTGTCGAGCGACAGCGAAGCCGTCACCGCCGACTTCCCGGTCCCCCCCGATATCGAACGCGATGAGGCGGCCCGGGCCCGCCTGCTCTCTCCGCTCGATGCCCTCCGGTCCGTGGTCTTCGGCCCAAGCCTGCTGGCCCATCCGATCGATGCCTGTCATCTCGCCGCGGGGGTGCTCTCCTACGATCTGGTGGAGCTGTTCGAGACCCTGCCGGCGGGCCGGCCCGGGTCCGCCGAGACGCCCCACTTCGAGTTCGTCGTTCCCGACCGCCTGATCATCGTGGATCATCTGCGGCATCGGACCCTCCTGGTCGCCAACGCATACGGCGGCGGGGGAAGTGAGGCCAACTATCACGATGCGGTGCGATCCATCGGCGACCTGATGACGGCCGTAGAACAGGCAACAGGCAACAGGCAACAGGCAACAGGCAACAGGCAACAGGCAACAGGCCCCAACCCCCAGCTCCCAACTCCCATCCTCCCGTGCAGCATTGATCTATCCGACGATGAATTCGCGACCCTCGTGCTCCGGCTGAAGCAGCACATCGTTGCCGGCGACGTCTTTCAGATCGTGGCCTCGCGCACCTTCACGGCGCCCTGCCCCGATCCCCTCGCCGCCTATGCCCGGCTGCGATCGGCCAACCCGAGCCCCTACCTCTTCTACGTGGCGGGCCGGGACTCGGTGGTCTTCGGGGCCTCGCCCGAGACGGCGGTCAAGGTGCACGGCTCGCCCCGCCGGGTCACCATCCGCCCGATCGCCGGCACCGCCGCGCGGGGCCGGTCGGCGAGTGGCGAGATCGACGCCGATCTGGACTCGCGGCGCGAAGCGGCGCTCCATCTCGACGAGAAGGAGACCGCCGAGCACATGATGCTGGTGGATCTGACCCGCAATGACGTCGCGCGGGTGAGCCGTCCGGGGACCCGCCAGGTGACCCGCCTGCTGAGCGTGGATCGATATGCCCACCTGATGCATCTGGTCTCCGAGGTCGAG
>DATFGC010000241.1:0-4308 GCA_035249765.1 Gemmatimonadales bacterium
ACCCGGGAGCGGTGAAGCGGCCAAAGACGGAGTCCACCCGCGCCGCCAGTGCGGGGGCGAGCGAGTTGCCCTGCGCGGCCAGGGGCGCAGCGGCGAGCACGAATGCCAGAACTCGCGGCAGTTGCTTTGCGCCTTTGCGCCTTTGCGTCATTGCGCCCTCTTTGCGCCTTTGCGTCATTGCGTCTTCACCCCGACGGAATACATAGCCGGAACGACGCTCCCGGGTCATTTCCCACGTACTCGAAGGTTCCGCCGTGGCTCAGCGCCACCGCCCGGGCGATCGCCAGGCCGAGCCCCGACTCTTCCGACGAGGAGCGGGACCGGTTGGAGCGGTAGAACCGCTGAAACACTCCCGACACTTCGTCCCGGCCGATGCCGGGCCCGCTGTCGGTCACCTGGAGATACCGGCCGCTGCCCTCGGCCAGCTCGAGCCGCACCCGGCCCTCCCGGGGCGACGCCATGATGGCGTGCTCCAGCAGACCATCCACGGCGCGGAGCAGGAGATCGGCATCGCCCAGCACGGTGCCCGCCGTACCCGAGAGGGAGACGGTGACCCCGCGATTGGCCGCCAATGCGGCCTTGCGCGCCACCGAGCGGGCAGCGACGTCGTCCAGGTCTACCGCGGCGCGCTTGCTTCCCACCACTCCGCCTTCGACCCGGGTCAGGGTGAGCATGTCGTCGGCCAGGCGGACCAGGCGAAGCACTTCGTCGAGGCATCGCCGGATGACGTCCTCGTAGTCTGCCGCGGAGCGGGGACGGGTCAGGGCCAGCTCCAGCTCCCCGCGCAACACCGTAAGCGGCGCCCGAAGCTCGTGACTCGCGTCGGAGGTGAAGCGCCGGGTGCCGGTCACCGCCTGCTCGACCCGCTGGAGCAGCGCATTGAAGGCCACCGCCATCCGGTTGAACTCGATCAGGTCGCGATTCTCGGTGACCCGGCGGCCCAGCTCGTTTATCCCGATGGATTCCGCTTCCGCGGTGATCTCCAGCGCCGGCTTGAGGGCCCGGCCGGCGATGGTCCACCCCGCCGCCCAGGCCAGCCCGGTGCCCAGCAGGCCCAGCACGGCCAGGAGCCAGATGAAGGTGGACAGGGTGGCCCGCATCGGCGCCAGGGAGGTGGTGACCTGGAGCAGGTGGCCGGCATGGAGCGGACTGGCCTGATGCATCGGATAGATCACGCTGCGGACCGGCACCCCGCCCACGTCATGGGTGGCGAACGCGGTCTTTCCCTTCCGGCCTTCCGC
The DNA here is from genome assembly GCA_035249765.1 of Gemmatimonadales bacterium. Taxonomy (GTDB): domain Bacteria; phylum Gemmatimonadota; class Gemmatimonadetes; order Gemmatimonadales; family GWC2-71-9; genus JABFSM01. Next base: position 1,242 of record DATFGC010000241.1, read on the forward strand.
GGCCGCCTGGGCGGGCACCGGGATCGGCTCGCGCAGGTTGCTGCTCCAGGCTTCCGGGGTGCCGTCGAGCACCAGCAACTGGGCCCAGGGGGTCAGCTCGGGGCGTGGGTCGTCGGGGGCCCGGGGGACCGATCCGGTGTGAAAGGTGAACTTGTCGTCCGTCTTGCTCGCCCCGGTCTGGCCCTCGATCTCGGCGATCCCCCGGAGCGAGGAGTCGACCGCGGACAGCAGATAGGCCCGGAGCAGCAGGGTGGCACCGACCAGCACCACGGCGGATAGCGCCAGGGCCTGCACGGCGACGCGCAGGGCCAGGGCGGAACGAAACGACCGCATGTCAGGAAGGATCGGCTTTGAGCGTGTAGCCCACTCCGCGAACGGTATGAATCAGCCGGGGCTCGCCGGATCGCTCCAGCGCACTCCGGAGGGTGGAGATGTGCGCGTCCACCAGATTCGACTCGGGATCGAAGTTCAGGTTCCAGACCTCGCGGAGCAGCTCGGACCGGCTGACCGCGCGGCCGGCGTTGAGCATCAGGTACTCCAGCAGGCGAAACTGCCTCGGCGCCAGGGGGATGGGTCGATCGCCCCTCCGCACACTCCGCTTGAGGCGGTCGAGCTCGAGGGTGCCGGCCTGGAGGGTCCCCTTGACCCCGGCGGTGCCCTGCCGGCGGGTCAGCGCCCGCACCCGGGCCAGCAGCTCCACCAGCGCGAAGGGCTTGACCAGGTAGTCATCGGCGCCGGCGTCGAGGCCGATCGCCACGTCCTGGGGAGTGTCGCGGCCGGTCAGGATCAGGATCGGCACGGTGATCCCTTCCTGCCGGATGGTGGTGCACACCTCGAGGCCGTTGGGCTCGGGGATCTGGATGTCGAGCACGATCAGATCGTGAGGGGGATCGGACCGAACCTTGGTCAGGGCGGTGCGGCCGTCCAGCGCCACGTCCACCGTGTGACCGTCCTCTTCAAGGCTTTGCTGCAGGAACCCTACGGTTCGAACGTCGTCCTCGACTACGAGAATGTGCACGCGTCCTCCTGGAGGGCGACCCGGGGCTGGGATGACGGAGACCTAAAGTTACCTAATCCATAGTCGCCCGCTACCTTTCGGCCATGACAGTCGTCTCCCCCGTCCACCGTCTCGAATTTGGTGACCAGGCTTCGCTGGATGCGTCCCTGGCGGCCATGGCCCGACGACTCCGCGGGTCAGAGATCCTCCGGATCGCGGCCGAGGTCCGGGCCGCCAGCGCCGGCCGCCAGATCTGCAACCTCACGGTCGGGGATTTCGATCCCCGCCAGTTCCCCATCCCGGCTCCCCTCGCCGGTCTTCTGGTCAAGGCGCTCGACGCCGGGGAGACCAACTATCCCCCGAGTGACGGTTTGCCGGCGCTCCGCCAGGCGGTGGTGGAGTACGTCGCCCGCGCCGAAGGAGTGAGCTATCCGCTCGAGTCGGTGATGATCACCGGCGGAGGACGCCCCGCCATTTACGGCGCCTTCCGCTGCCTGGTGAATCCGGGCGACGCCGTGCTCTACTCGGTGCCCAGCTGGAACAACGATCACTACACCGGATTCGTGGGGGCGGTGCCCCGGGTGATCGTGGCCGGGCGGGAGCGGGGCTTTCAGCCCACGGCAGAGGAGCTGGAGCCGCACCTCGCCGAGGCTGCGCTGGTTTGCCTCTGCTCTCCCGGCAATCCGACCGGAACGGTGCTTCCCTCGGAGGAGCTCCGGGCGATCCTCACGGCGGTGGTCGCGGAGAACCGCCGGCGCGCCGGCAGCGGCCGCCGGCCGCTCTTCGTGCTCTACGACCTGATGTACGGCTCCCTGGTGTTCGACGGGCTGGCCCATCCTCATCCGCTGGCGATGGTGCCGGAGGTGGCGCCCTGGCTGGTGGTCGTGGACGGGATCTCCAAGGCGTTCGCGGCCACCGGGCTCCGGGTGGGCTGGGTGATGGGGGCCCCGGCGGTGATCGCCCGGCTCCGGGATTTCCTGGGCCACGTGGGGGCCTGGGCCCCGCGGGCCGAGCAGGTCGCTACCGCGGCATTTCTCCGGAACCCGGAGGGAATCGCGAGCTTCCGGGCCGAGATGAACGCGGCGCTGCTGGCCCGGCTCAACGCGCTGCACCAGGGATTCGCCGCGCTTCGCAAGGAAGGCTACCCGGTGGATTGTGTCCGGCCGGAAGGGGCCATGTACGTGTCGCTCCGGCTCGATCTCGCAGGGAAGAAGTTCGGAGGCGTGACGATCGAGGGGAACGAAGGGATTCGCCGGCTCCTGCTGGAGCGGGCCGGAGTGGCGGTGGTGCCGTTTCAAGCGTTCGGGTTGGAGGAGGAGTCAGGGTGGTTTCGGCTGTCGGCAGGCGCGGTATCACTGCAGGATATTGAAGAGGCAATACCGAGGGTGAGGGAACTGCTTGAGGGGGTCAGGGAGCCGGGGAGCCAGGAAGCCAGCGGTTCCCTGGTTCCCTGACTCCCTGGCTCCCTGGCTCCCTAGCTGTACCCATCCGGATTCTTCACCTGCCAGTTCCACGCATCCCGGCACATCTCGTTGAGTCCTCGGGTCGCCGACCAGCCCAGCTCCCGCTTCGCCAGCCCGGGATCGGCCCAGGCTTCCGCCACGTCACCCGCACGGCGGGGAGCAATGCGGTAGGGAATCCTGCGGCCGGTGGCCTGTTCCATCGCCTTGATCATCTCCAGCACCGAATAGCCTCTTCCGGTTCCCAGGTTACAGACCAGGAATCCCGGACGGGCCTGGAGCCGTTCCAGGGCACGCAGGTGGCCGATCGAGAGGTCGGTTACGTGGATGTAGTCGCGCACTCCGGTGCCGTCGGGAGTGGGATAGTCGTCGCCGTAGACCAGGACTTCGGGGTGCTTGCCGATGGCTACCTGGGTGATGTAGGGCACCAGGTTGGAGGGAACCCCGTTGGGATCTTCACCGATGGCGCCGCTGGGGTCGGCGCCGACCGGGTTGAAGTAGCGGAGCAACGCGAGGTTCCAGGAAGGGTCGGCGCGATAGAGGTCGGCCAGGATCCGCTCGATGGTGAGCTTGGTCATCCCATAGGGATTCACCGCGCTGAGCGGAAAGT
>DATFGC010000242.1:0-9968 GCA_035249765.1 Gemmatimonadales bacterium
GGGGGCGGGGGAATTCCCCAATCCCCAACCCCCAATCCCCACCCCCTACTCCGAGCGCATCGCCTCCACCGCCTCCACTCGGGTCGCCCGCCGGGCCGGCACTACACTGGCAACTACCGCCACCAGCACCAGAACGGCGACGGTGGCGCTCAGGGTCAGCGGATCGGTGGCGGAGACCCCGTGCAGCCACACCGAAAGCAGCCGGGCCGACGCGATGGCCCCCACCGCGCCGATCGCGGTGCCCACCAGGACGGGCCGGAGCCCCTGCCCCACCACCAGCCGCAGCACGTCTCCGGTCGAAGCGCCCAGCGCCATCCGCACCCCGATTTCGGCCCGGCGGCGGGTCACCAGAAACGCCACGACCCCATAGATCCCGACCAGCGCGAGCAACAGCCCGATCCCGGCCAGCGACCCGAGCAGCGCGGTGCGGAAGCGAGCCGGGGCCAGCGCATTGGACAGCGAAGTCTCCAGGGTCTCGATCCGGTAAAGCGGCAGCGACGGATCCATCCGCCGGAGCGCCTCTCGCATCGCCGGTCCCAGCATCAGGGGATCCTGGTCGGCGCGGACGATCAGGCTCATGGTCCGCGCGATCCACTTCCAGGCCTCGTCCGGAGCCTGGGCAATCGGCAGGAAGAACTCCGGCTGCACCGCCCGCTCGGGACCCCGGGAGCGCACATCGCCCACCACGCCCACGATGGTCTTCCAGCGCAGGTCCTCGGGCGAACCTTCGCAGCAGACCACCCGTTTTCCCAGCGGATCCTGCCCGGGGAACAGGACCCGCGCCAGCGCTTCGTTCACCACCATGGCCCGGGGCGTCCCGGTCCGGTCATCGGCGCTGAGCTGGCGGCCGCTCCTGAGCCGAAGTCCGATCGTCTCGGCATAACCCGGCGAGACCAGACGCATTCGCGCATCCACCTGGCTCCCCGGTGCGATCGGCTTGCCCTCGGGGATCAGCCCGTTGAAGCCGCCACCCGGACCCAGGGGGACCTGGCTGGAGAGGGCGGCGCTCCGGACTCCGGCTGAGGCGCTCACGTTCTCCAGCACGGTTTCGAACGCCCGCCGCACCGACTCGGGGGAGGCGTAACTCTCCGCCGGCAGTGCGATTCGCGCGGTCACCAGGCCCCGCGGCTCGAATCCGGGATCGAGCCGCTGCAGATGAATCGCGCTGCGCACCAGCAGCGTGGCGCCCACCAGCAGCACCAGTGCCAGCGCCACTTCGGCGGACACCAGACCCTGTCGCAGCCAATCGTGCCGTCCGCCGGAGGCCCGGATCTGACCGGTGCGCAGCGCGCCCTGGAGATCGGCACGGGCCGAGCGCAATGCAGGCGCCAGCCCGAAGAACACCGTGGACACCAGCGCGACCGCCACGGCAAATCCCAGGGTGACGTAGTCCAGCCCGGCCTGCTCCAGCCGCGGCACGTTGGGAGGCGCGGCGGCCACCAGAGTCCGGATCACCACCCAGGCCACCGCGATCCCCAATCCGGCGGCGGCGAGCGCGAGCGCCACACTCTCAGCCAGCAGCTGGCGCACCAGCCGGCCCCGTCCGGCCCCGATCGAGGCCCGAATCGCGAACTCCCGCGCCCGGGCGGCGCCGCGGGCCAGCAGCAGGTTCGCCACGTTGGCGCAGGCAATCAGCAGCACCAGGACCACCGCCCCCAGAATCAGCAGCAGCTGGCTCCGGGCGTCTCCGATGAATTGCTGCATCATCGGCTCCACATGGACCGACCGGCTTCCATTCTCGTTCGGATAGCGCTGATTCAGGACCCGCTGCACCTCCGCCAGGGTGGAGCGTGCGGCGTCGGGCGTGGAGCCCGGAGCCAGCCGCCCATATACGGTGAGATAGTGCTCGTCGCGCTGGGCCACGAGCTCGGGGGTAAACGCCGCGGGAACCCAGAGGTCTTCGGTGCTGTTGCTGAAATCGAACGAGGCGGGCATCACCCCGAGCACGGTGTGAGGCAGCCCGTTGAGGGTGATGACCCGGCCGACCGCGGTCGGCTCGCCGCCGAAGCGGCGCTGCCACAACCGATGACCCAGTACGACGACCCGCGCGCCGCCGGGACGGTCCTCCTCCGCGGTAAAGACCCGCCCGCGCTCGGGAGCAACGCCCATGACGGTGAAATAGCCCGCCGTGACCGCGGCGCCCAGCACCCGCTCCGGCTGCTCTCCCGCCAGGGTGAAGTTGCGCCAGTTGATGGCGCCGATCTCGGAAAAGACCGGACGGCTGGCGTTGGCGGCGCGCCAGTCCACGAAGTTGCCGACCGAGACATCCGCGGCACTGCCCTCGTAGAGCTCGCCGACCAGCATGACCCGGTCGACCTCGGGTATGGCGAGCGGGCGGAGAATGACGGCGTTGACCGCGCTGAAGATGGCGGTGGTGGCGCCGATCCCGACGCCGAGGGTGAGGAGTGCGATCGCGGTGAAGCCGGGATTGCGGGCCAGGGTGCGAAACCCGTAGGCCAGGTCCTGACCCAACTCGGCCAGCCACTCGGTGCGGCGCATGGTGCGGTTCCTTTCGTGGCCCAGATGGAGCAACCGCCGGCGCATCGAGGGGAGGTCGCCGAATCGGCGTTCCGCCTCCCGGCGAGCCTCGGCGAGCGGCATCCCTGCCGCCATCAGCTCCCGGACTCGCATCTCGAGATGAAAGGCCAGCTCCTCGTCGACTTCGCGGGAGAGCGGGGGTTGCCAGAACCGCCAGCTCATGGCGCTATACCGGGGCTTCGAGAATCCGGCCGACCGCACCGGACAGCCGGCGCCAGGCCGCGATTTCGGCCCGGAGCCGGGCGCGGCCTTCCCGGGTCAGGGAGTAGAACTTGGCCCGGCGGCCCAGCTCGGACATCCCCCAGGAGGCCTCGATCCAGCCCTTCCGCTCCATGCGATAGAGCGCCGGGTAGAGCGATCCCTCCTCGATCCGGATCGCGTCTGCGCTCGACTCCTCCAGCCAGTGTCCGATGGCGTAGCCATGCCGGGGGCCCCAGGAGAGGGTCTTGAGGATCAGGACATCCAGGGTGCCCTGGAGGAGGTCGGCTTCGGGACCGGGCATGCGGTTGCCTCGACGGTCTAGGTATTGCTGTACGGGATTGTCGCTGGGCGGGTTTCAAAGCACAAGTGGTCAGTGGTCAGTGGTCAGTGAAACAAAAGGGCCGGCATCTCTGCCGGCCCCCACTGACCACTGACCACTGACCACTGACCACTAGTCCTTCGCGCGGTCCAGGTACTCGCCCGTCTCCGGATTCACCCGGATCCGCTCCCCGGTCTGCACGAACTCGGGCACGTTTACGGTGACTCCGTTGCTGAGCCGGGCCGGCTTGGCCGACGCCGTCTTGGTGGCGGTCTTCATGACCGGGGTGGTGTCGACCACCTCGAAGGTGAGGCTGCTCGGCATCTGGATGCCGATCGGCCGGCCCTGATAGAACTCGGCGATGATCCGCATTCCCTCGGTCATCCATTTGGCCGTCTCGCCCAGGGTCTCCCCATCCACTTCCAGCTGGTCGTAGTTCTCGGCGTTCATGAAGTGATAGGTGTCACCACTCTTGTACATGAAGTCGAGCTCGTGGGTCTCCAGCGCGGCGATTTCGACCGTGTCGGTGGAGCGGAACCGATGCTCGACCTGGGTCCCGGTCTTGAGGCGCCGGAGCTTGGCCTGGACCATGGCGCGGAGGTTTCCCGGCGTGTGGTGGTGAAACTCGAGGACCCGGCAGGGCTCGCCATTGAACATGATGGCCATGCCGCGGCGGATGTCGCTTGCGATGATACCCATAGCACCCTTGAACAGTGAATCGTCGGGAAAAGGCGGAAGTGCCTAACTCCAAACAGCTCTGCAAGATAACTCTGCTCTGCCTGGGATTCCAGCCGCCCGGGCAACGCTTTCGAGACTTTTGGCATCGAAGGCTCGTAGGTCTTTCTGACCCAAGACTCTGGTTACGGCCCCGAATGAGGTCCTTCATGTTGCGGCTCTGCGCCTTGGCATCGGTCCTGGTTCTCTGCTCCTGGCCCCTGGCCGGCCAGACCCCGGCAAGCAACGGCCAACCGCCGGCCCGGCACACCGCCGCCAGCCACGCGCTCCCATCCCCGACCGTCATCGCGGGTCGCCGAACCTCCGACATCACCCTGGACGGGCGGCTGGACGAGCCGGCCTGGAGCGCGGTACGACCGGCCACCGACTTCCGACAGGCCCAGCCCAAGCCGGGCGAGCCGGCCACCCAGCGCACCGAGATCCGGCTCCTGTTCGACGAGGATGCCATCTACATCGGGGCCCGGATGTTCGATGATCAGGGGGCCGCCGGGGTGCGGACCCAGCTGGTCCGGCGGGACGAGTCTCCCAGCAGCAGCGACCAGATCGAGTTCGTCCTGGACACGTACCACAACCACATCGGCCGCACCATCGTCAGCGTGACGCCTTCGGGTTCGCGCCAGGATGCCGGACAGGCAACCGAGTTCGCCGATCCCTCCTGGGATCCGGTCTGGGAGGCGAAGACCCAGATCGACTCGCTGGGCTGGACCGCCGAGCTCCGGATTCCCTTCTCCCAGCTCCGCTTCCCCCGGGACTCGGTGCAGGCGTGGGGCATGCAGGTGTGGCGGACCCAGAGCCGGCTCAACGAGGTGTCGATGTGGTCCTATTGGGGACCCGATGAAGCGGGCGGTCCCTCGCGGTTCGGCCACATCGAAGGCATCACCCCCGGACGGGGCGCCACCCGCCGGCTCGAGGTCCTGCCCTACGTGGTGGGTCGCTACCAGCGGCTCCAGGCCCCGGACGATCCGGCCAACCCGTTCTACCGCCAGCGCGACGGCGACACCCGGTTCGGCGCCGACATGAAGTACCTGCTCACCTCCAATGTGACGCTCGACGCCACCATCAACCCGGACTTCGGGCAGGTGGAAGTGGACCCGGCGGTGGTGAACCTCTCGGCCTTCGAGACCTTCTTTCCGGAGCGACGGCCCTTCTTTGTCGAGGGGAGCGGCACCTTCGGGTTTGGCGGCTTCAGCTGCTTCTTCTGCAGCAACGTGTCGTCGCTCTCGCTCTTCTATACCCGCCGGATCGGTCGCGCGCCTCAGGGCCCGATGCCCCAGGGCACCACCTACTCCGACAGTCCCGATGCCTCCACCATCCTGGGGGCCGCCAAGGTGACCGGCCGCACCGGCAACGGCTTCACCATCGGGGTGCTCGATGCGGTGACCGCCCGGGAGCACGCTACCGCGCGGGTGGGGAGCCAGGATCAGCGCCACGAAGTCGAGCCGCTCACCAACTATTTCGTGGGGCGGCTCAAGAAGGATTTCAACCGCGGGAACCTGGTGCTCGGGGGGATGGTGACCTCGGTGATCCGGGATACCGACGAGCCGCTGCTCGCGGCACGGCTCAATTCCCACTCGGAAGCGGCCGGCTTCGACTGGAACGCCCGCTGGAAGGATCGCAGCTGGTCCTTCGCCGGCAACATGGCGTTCACCAGCAACTCCGGCGACGCGGCCGCGATCAACCGCCTGCAGCTCTCCAGCGCCCGCTACTTCCAGCGGCCCGACCGCCAGGCCGGCTCCAACGGATTCCTGTCCGACCGGTACGACCCGGAGGCCACCCGGCTCCGGGGGATGGGAGGCTACTCCCGGCTCGCCAAGGATGCCGGAAAGTGGCTGTTCGAAACGATGGTGAACTGGCGCACGCCGGGGTTCGAAGCCAACGATCTCGCCTTCAATACCCGGGCCGACTACGTCTGGATGAACGGGAACCTGGCGCTCTCCCTGTCCCGGCCGACCAACTGGTACCGCAACTATTTCATCATCGTCGGCAGCCAGCGGGAATACAACTTCGACGGCGACCGCACCGATACCCAGTTCCACACCGGCGCCTTCGGGCAGCTGTTGAACTACTGGAACCTGAACGCCTTCGTGATCCGGCGCACCGACACCTACGACGACCGCGCCACCCGGGGCGGTCCGGTGGTCGGCCGCCCGGGCAACATGTTCTACTCGGTCTTCGTGGCGACCGATTCGCGCAAGCGGATCAATTTCAACGTGAATTCCACCATGAGCCGCACCGACGAGGGCTACAAAAGTTATGGGCTGTTCGCGGGGGTGAACCTCCGCGCCGCCTCGAACATCTCGCTCTCGTTCCAGCCGAGCTACAACTTCAGCCGGGGCGCCCGCCAGTACGTCAACACCTTCGACGATCCCACGGCGACCGCCTTCTACGGCAAGCGCTACCTCTTTGCCGATCTCCGGCAGAAGACGGTCGGCTTCGATACCCGGATGAACATGACGTTCAGCCCGACGCTGACCTTCGAGCTGTTCGCCCAGCCCTTCATCTCGAGTGTGCACTTCTCCCGGTTCAAGGAATTCGTCGCCCCCCGGGGCCAGGCGATCCGGGTGTTTGGCGAGGATGTGGGCACGGTGACGGAGACCCTCAACGCCCAGGGCGACGTAGAGAGCTACGCCATCGATCCGGACGGCGCCGGGCCGGCGGCGGTGCTCACCCAGTCGAACCCCGACTTCAACCTCCGTTCCCTGCGCGGCAATGCCGTGCTCCGCTGGGAATACCGTCCCGGCTCGACCCTCTTTCTGGTCTGGACCCGGTCGAGCAGCCACTTCGGACAGTTCATCGGCGACTTCGCGCTGGCCCGCGACGCCGATGCGCTGTTTGCGGCGGATTCGGACAATATTTTCCTGGTGAAGGTGAATTTCTGGTTCAACAGGTGAGAGGTGAGCGGTGAGCGGTGAGCGGTGAGCAGTAAGCGGGAAGAGCTTTTCCCGTTTACCGCTCACCGCTTACCGCTTACTGCAAAAGCGACCACCCGGTCGCTTTTGCCGAATCGCCCCCCGTCCCCGCCCGCCGAGATCACGACGTACTGAGTTCCATTCCTCCCCCGGAATGTCATTGGCGTGGCCTTCCCCCCAGCGGGCAGCCGGGCGCTCCACAGCTCCGCCCCGGTCTCGATGTCGAAGGCCCGGAGCCGCTGATCCAGGGTCGCGGCGATGAACACCAGCCCGCCGGCGGTGACGACCGGTCCGCCCAGGTTCGGGCTGCCCCAGCCGCGGGTTTCCGTGGGGGCGTCGGGAGCAAACCAGCCGAGCGGCACCTCCCATTTCCGGGCGCCGGTGGCGAGATCCACGGCCACCAGCGCACCGAATGGAGGCGGCGAGCAGGGCGCTCCCGACGGGCCCAGCAGGAGCTCCCGGCGCATGACGTAGGGTGTCCCCCGCATGTCGGTGTACTGCGAGCCGGCCAGGCGGTATCCCGGCTCCGCGCGCCGGCGCCGGTACTCGTCCCGGGGAATCAGCTGGACCGCCGCAGCGATCCGGTTCACCGGGATGACCGCAATCTGCCGGACCGGATCCACCGCGACGCCGCCCCAGTGCGCCCCGCCGATGTTGGAAGGCACCACCAGGGTTCCTTCGAGACTGGGCGGGGTGAACATCCCCTCGTTGCGCAAGGTGGCCATCCTCGCCCGGCAGGCGGATTGGTCGGCCGGGGTAGGGCCCCAGGCATCCTCCGCGGTCAGCGCCTGGGGACTGAGCGGACCGATGGCACTGAACGGCTGGGTCGGCCAGGCCCGTTCGCCCGCCACGGTGCTGGCCGGAACCGGGCGCTCCTCCACCGGGAAAAGCGGTGCACCGGTACGCCGGTCCAGGACGAACAGCTGGCCGGTCTTGGTGGCCAGGAGCACGACCGGCACCCGGCGTCCGCTCCGGGTAACGGTGGTGAGCGCCGGTGGCGAGGCGTTGTCGTAGTCCCAGAGATCATGGTGCACGGTCTGGAAGTGCCACACCACCCGTCCGGTTCGGGCGTCGAGCGCCACCAGCGAATTGGCATAGCGGTTCTCGCCGGGCCGCTCGCCCCCGAAGTAGTCGGGGCTGGCGCTGCCGGTCGGAATGAAGACCAGGCCCCGGATCGAATCGACCGCGATGACCGACCAGGCATTGGCCGCGCCGGTCCGGTGCGCGGCGGGAGCGGTCCAGGTCCGCCAGGCCGGGTCGCTCGAATCCTGCGGCACCGGATCCCAGCTCCAGCGTAGCCGCCCGGTGCGGGCATCGAAGGCGCGCACTTCCCCGCTGGCCGCATCGGTCCGGTTGTTGTCCGCCACGCCCGAGCCGACCACGATGAGGCCGCTCACGATCGCGGGGGGCGAGGTGACCTCGTACTCCTCGGTCTCGAACGGCGGGTTGCGCAGTCCGCTCCGGAGGTCCACGCTGCCTCCACCGGCAAAGCCAGCGCAGCGGCGTCCATTCGCTGCATCGAGCGCATGGAGCCGTGCATCCACGGTGGCAACGATCACCCGCAGCGCGCAGGGCGCCCCAGGCCGCCCTCGCGGGTCGGCCCAGAGACTCACCCCCCGGGTGGTGAAGTCGCCGAAACCGAGCGGCTTTACCTCGAGGTCGGTCACCCAGCGCTCGGCGCCGGTCTCGGAATCGAGCGCAATCACCCGGCCCAGTGGCGTGCTGAGATACATGACCCCTCGAAAGACCAGCGGAGTCGCCTCCAGGGAAACCTCCTGCCGGAACGAGGAACCCGCCTCCCCCGTACTGTATTCCCAGGCGACCGCGAGCCGGGTCACGTTGCCGCGGTGGATGGTCCTGAGCGGTGAGAAGCGCTCCCCCCCGCGATCCCGCCCATAGGCGGGCCAGTCGGGTGACTGGGAGGCGAGCGGGACGACCTGTGTCAGGGCGCCGAACCCGAGCAGCAGAGCCGGCACGACATGAGGGCGGTCTGGCATGTTCACAGTTGTTCCAACTTGTTGTGGTGTATGAATGTAGGTCAGGCGGAGATGGGGTCCGCAACGTGCCATTGACCCTCTCCGGAAAACCCGGTATCTGTTAGTCTTCAACATTCGGTCCCGGAGCTTCCCCTGTCGTCTGCCACTCGGCTCTGTCCGTCGTGTAACACGCAGTTACCGGAGCTCGCGGCGTTCTGCTACGTCTGCGGGTCGGCCACGCCTCCGGCGATCGACCGGCTGACCGGGGAAATCTCCATTCCCGACGGCATCGCCCCGGCGCCGACTGCTTCGGCGGACATGATCCGGAAGCTCAAGGAAGCGCTGGGCAAGCACTACGAGCTCCAGGAGCTGATCGGGCGGGGCGGATTCGCCGAAGTCTTCAAGGTGCGGGACCAGTGGCTCAAGCGCGATCTCGCGCTCAAGGCCATCCGTCCCGATCTGGTGGTCTCGGAGACTCTGATGGCCCGGTTCCGCCGCGAGGCGGAAGCGGTAGCCAATCTGCGCCATCCGCACATCGTCCCCATCTACGACATCGGCGAAGCGGACGGCATCATGTACATCCTGATGCCGCTGATCAAGGGCGAGAGCCTCAAGTCCCTGCTGATCCGTGATGGACGCCGCCCGATCCAGGAGGCCCGGCGCATTCTGCTGGAGGCCGCCGGGGCGCTCGGCTCGGCCCACGAGGCCGGCATCGTGCACCGCGACATCAAGCCCGAGAACATCATGCTCGAGGGCAAGTCGCGCCGGGTGCTGGTCATGGACTTCGGCATCGCCAAGGTGATGGATGCCGCGGGTGACGGGTCGCTCACCTCCACCGGCACCATCGTCGGCACCCCGCACTACATGAGCCCGGAGCAGGCCAGCGGCGATCCCCACCTCGATCATCGCACCGACATGTACTCGCTCGCCGTGGTGGGCTATCACATGCTCACCGGCGGGGTGCCCTTCGAGGGCGAGAGCACCCGGGCCATCCTGTTCAAGCAGATGATGGAGTCTCCCCGCTCCATGCGGGAGCTGGTGCCCGAAGTGCCGGAAGCCTTGATGGCGGCGGTGTCCAAGGGCATGGCCAAGGAGCCCGCCGACCGCTATCCCGACATCGAAGCCTTTTCCGCGGCGCTCGAAGCCGCCGAAATCGCCAAGCCGGCGCCGGTACCGGCTCCTCCTCCCGCGAAAAAAACCCAGCGGTGGCCGCTGATGCTCGCCGGCGCCGGCGTGCTGGCCGCGGTCGCGGTCGCGGTGGCGCTGATGCAGAGTGGTTCCGCCGCGTAA
>DATFGC010000243.1:0-4391 GCA_035249765.1 Gemmatimonadales bacterium
GACGAGGTGCGGCGGTCCTCCCTCGAGCTCACCTTCAGGCCGGCCTGGGTCGCCGCCAGCCTGGTCCTGGTGCTGGGTATCTACACCCTGCTGATCGAGTCGTGGCGGAGGATGCTGGCGGGGTGGGGGCCGCTCCTTGGCTGGTGGGACGCCGCCCGGGTCTGGGTCATCTCCAGCATGGGGAAATACATCCCGGGGAAGGTCTGGGCCATCGCGGGGATGGCGCTGCTGGCCCAGCGGCGGGGAGTACCACCCTGGGCGGCGACGGCGTCGGCGATCCTGCTCCAGATCGTCTCCATCGCGACCGGCGCGCTGCTGGTCGGGCTCACCGGAATGGCGGCGCTCGAGGCCAGGCACCCGGGAAGCACCGCGGCGCTCTGGATTCTCCTCGCGGTCAGCGTGGCCGGTCTCGCCCTGGTGCTCACCCCGGGTGTCTCGGCCCGGGTGCTGCGCCGGCTGCGGCCCGATCCGGCCGAGCGGCTCACTCCGTCGCCCGGCGCACTGGGATTCGGAATCGTGGCCAACCTGGCGGCCTGGATCGGCTACGGCATTGCCCTCTGGCTCCTGGCCCGGGGCGTCCTGCCCGCGGCGGGACTCGGCGTGGTAGAGGCGATCGGCGGGTTCGCCGCGTCGTACCTCGCCGGATACCTCTTTCTCCTCGCGCCCAACGGGCTCGGGGTGCGGGAGTCGGTGTTCGTGATCATGCTGGAGCCCCGGATCGGGCTCGCCAACGCGCTCGCCCTGGCCGCCGTATCCCGGCTGGGCATGACCGCCGCCGACCTGCTCGCGGCGCTGCCGTTCCTACGCGCTTTCAGAGAGGCTCGACATGCCGTCTAACCGGGCGGAGATGGAAGGCGGGCTGGAGCCGGCCCGCCCCGGCCTCCTGGCGCTGCTGGTCTTTCTCGCGGCGGCGCTGCTGCTCTGCTGGCCGATGCTCTCGGGCCAGTTCATCGGGGGTCCCGCCTCCGATCAATACGTCGCCGGCTATGGCTTCCGGCATTTCGCCGCCGACTACTGGAAGACCCATCACGCAATCCCGCTGTGGAACCCCTACATCTTCGGCGGGATGCCGTTCGTCGGGGGAATGCACGGCGACATTTTCTACCCCACGGCGTGGCTGCGCTGGTTCCTGCCAACCGGCACCGCGATGAACCTGGGCTTCGCGCTCCATCTCGTCATCGCCGGAGTGGCGATGTACGCGCTGCTCCGGGAATTCCGGACCGGCTGGGCCGCCGCGGTCACCGGCGGGGTGGCCTACCAGCTCACCGGACTGGTGGCGTCCCTGGTGTCCCCGGGCCACGACGGCAAGCTGTTCGTCAGCGCCTTGGCGCCGCTGCTCTTCCTCGCCCTGGTGCGCGGGGTGCGCCATCGGAGCCTGGGCGGGTTCGGCGCCACCGCACTGCTGATCGGGCTCGCGCTCCACGGTCACCCCCAGATGACCTACTACCTGCTGATCGCCGCGGCGATCTGGGCCCTCTACCTGGTGTTCTGGGACGAGGCGGGACCCCGGGGAGGGGAGCGCTGGCGCGTCGTCGGGCTCGGCGTGTTTGCGGTGGCGCTGGGCATGGCGATCTACGCCGTGCAGGCGATGCCGTTCGCGGCCTACATCCCCTTCTCGCCCCGCGCCGAGGGAGGACCCAGTTCGGGCTGGGAGTACGCCACCGGCTTCGCGTTTCCGCCGTCGGAGGTGTTCAGCACCTTCTATCCGGAAATCAACGGGATCCTGGACAACTACACCGGGGGGAACGGCCTCAAGCACCACACCGAGTATCTGGGAGTCGTGGTCATGCTGCTCGCCTTTTGCGGGTTAGGCGGGAGCGAGCGGCGCCGGGAGCGGCTGGTGCTGGGAGGGATCGGCCTGCTCTTTCTCCTGGTGGCGTTTGGCGGGCACACGCCCTTCTACCGGCTCTGGTACGAGGTCATGCCCCGGATGAAGCAGGTCCGTGCCGCGGGGATGGCGTTTTACCTGGTCGCATTGCCGATCTGTGTCCTGGCCGGATTCGGAGCCTCCCGGCTCTTCCGGGGCGAGATCCCGGTCCGGCGGATCCTGATCGGGGCGGGGGTCTTCGCCCTCATCGGACTCCTCGGAGCCGCCGGCGCCCTCACCGGGCTGGCGATGGCCACCGCGCATCCGCAGCTGGTGGACCGGGTGGTGCAGAACTCGGCCGAGATTCAGCAGGGCGGCCTTCGCCTCCTGCTGATCGCCGTGCTGGGTGGAGCAGTGCTCTGGGCCATCGCGTCCTGGCGTCTCCGCGGCATGCTGGCATCGGCTGCGCTCATCGGGGTGGTCGTCGCCGATCTGTGGAGCGTGGAGCGCCGGTTCTTCCATTTCGACGGTAACACCGAAGCGCTCTTCGGCGATGATCCGCTGACTTCGCGAATGAAGCAGGCACCGATGCCGTTCCGGGTCTGGGACCCGAAGGGCGGCTACGACGAGCTCGAGGTCTATCCCGGCTCCTGGCTGATGGGAGCCGGAGTGCCCCAGCTGCTGGGCTATCACGGAAACGAGCTGCGCAGGTTCGACGAGCTCATGGGAGAAAAGAATCTCTGGCGGAACCAGGTGAGCGCCGGGCTGCTCCAGCTTTTCGGAGTGCGGTACGTGACCCTCACCCAGCGAATGGACATCCCCGGCTTCCACCAGGTGATGGGCCCGACCCCCACGACGCCGGGTCGCAGCGCCGTCCTCTACGAGGCGGACACCGCGCCTCCGTACGTCCGGCTGATGGCGGGGGCGGTCAAGGTCCCCGAGGCGCAGGTCGGGAGCGTGGTGCTCAATCCCGAGTTTCCGGTCCTGTCGGTCGCGGTGTACGACGACGGCGCCCCGGTCTCGCCGGCCGAGCTGTCCCAGGTCCCCAATCCCGCGACCGCCACCGCCACGCTCACCTCGTGGCAGCCCGGAAGGATGGTGGTATCGGTCGAGGGCAGAGACGAGCGGCCGCTTTATCTGGTCGTGGCGGAGAACTGGTACAAGGACTGGCGGGCCACGATCGACGGAGCCGATG
Source organism: Gemmatimonadales bacterium (assembly GCA_035249765.1). GTDB lineage: Bacteria > Gemmatimonadota > Gemmatimonadetes > Gemmatimonadales > GWC2-71-9 > JABFSM01. The sequence continues at coordinate 3,003 of DATFGC010000243.1, forward strand.
CCCCGGTGCTGCGGGCCCAGCACACTCTGCTCTCGCTGGTGATACCGCCGGGAGCAAGAGAAGTCACCCTCGAATTCAGATCTCCGGAGTACGACCGCGGCAAGCTGATTTCGCTGCTCGCCATCGGACTGGCGCTGGCGATGATCGTCCTTTCCCGGCTCCGCCGCCGGCCGGCTGGCCATGGCTGAGCGGTTCCTCGTCATTCTGCCCACCTACAACGAGGGGCAGAACCTTCCCCGGATCGTTCCCCAGATTCTCTCCCAGGATCAGCGGATCGAGATCCTGGTCGTGGACGACAATTCTCCCGACGGCACCGGGCGGCTGGCCAACGACCTGGCCGGGGTGAATCCCCGGGTCCACGTGCTCCACCGGACCCAAAAGGAGGGGCTGGGGAGGGCCTATCTCGCCGGATTCGCCTGGGGGCTGGAGCGCGGCTTCGCCCTCATGTTCGAGATGGATTCGGACTTCTCCCACGACCCGCGGTTCCTGAAAGACCTGATCGCCGCCTCGGCCTCGGCCGACCTGGTGCTGGGGTCGCGGTACAAGACCGGCGTCAACGTCATCAACTGGCCGATGTCCCGGCTGCTGCTCTCCTACTTCGCGAATGTCTACGCCCGCTGGATTACCGGATTGCCGCTGACCGACGCGACCGCGGGGTTCAAGTGCTTTCGCAGGGAGGTCCTGGCCGCGATTCCCCTGGACCGGGTCCGCTCCAACGGTTATGCCTTCCAGATCGAGATGAACTTCCGGGCCTGGAAGAAGGGATTCCGGCTGGCGGAGGTACCCATCGTCTTCACGGACCGGGTGGAGGGAAGCAGCAAGATGAGCCGGGCCATCGTGCGGGAGGGCGTGTGGGTGGTATGGTGGCTCCGGCTGGCCAACCTCTTCGGGCGGCTGTGACCGCGCTCCGGTTCTTCAAGATGACCGGGTCGGGGAACGACTTCGTCTTCCTCGATGGGCGGAGTGCGCCTGCCGACGCCTGGAGGACTGATTCGATCCGAACCCTCTGCGACCGCCGCACCGGGGTAGGGGGAGACGGGCTGGTGGTGCTGACCCCGGAGGGAGAGGCCGGGGCCCGGATGGTCTACTTCAACTCCGATGGCTCCCGGGCCGGGATGTGCGGAAACGCGGCCCTGTGCAGCACCCGGCTGGCCGCCCGGCTGGGGCTGGCACCCGAAGCGGGGATGGCCCTGCACACCGACACCGGGGTGCTCAAGACCCGCTGCGTGGGCCCGGGCTGGGCGGCCGAGCTGCTCCTGCCCGACTTCGCGCTTCCGGAGGAGGTCAGGCTGCCCCGGCTTCCCAGCGAGCTCTGGATGGACCTTTGCACGGTGGGGGTCCCCCATCTCATCGTGGGGGTCGAGGACGTCACCGCGGTGGACGTCGAGG
>DATFGC010000244.1:0-4855 GCA_035249765.1 Gemmatimonadales bacterium
GCCCAGCAGGCCGCCACCGTCCGCAAGGTGCTGGTGGCCATGGCCCGCGACCTGCGGGTGATCATCATCAAGCTGGCCGACCGGCTCCACAACATGCGCACCCTGGAGCACCTTCCGGCCGAGAAGCGGGCCCGGATCGCCACCGAGACCCGGGAGATCTACGCCCCGCTGGCCCACCGGTTCGGCATGGCCGGGGTCAAGGCCGAGCTGGAGGACCTGGCGTTCAAGTTCCTGGAGCCCGAGGAATACCAGTCCCTGGCCGGCCAGGTGGCCGGCAAGCGGACCGAGCGGGAGGCGATGATCGCGGCGCTGCAGACCCCCCTCGTCTCGGAGCTGCGCCAGGCCGGCATCGCGGACGTGGAGGTCGCCGGGCGGCCCAAGCACCTCTGGTCGATCTGGCAGAAGATGCGGAAGCGCAATACCCCCTTCGAGGCCATCTACGACATGATGGCCCTCCGGGTGATCGTGCGCACCGTGCCGGACTGCTACCACGTCCTCGGCGTGATCCACCACAACTGGACCCCGCTCCAGGAGCGGTTCAAGGACTACATCGCCAATCCCAAGTCCAACGGCTACCAGTCGCTCCACACCACCATCTTCGGTCCCAACGGCCAGCTCTACGAGGTGCAGATCCGCACCCACGAGATGCACCGCACCGCCGAGTACGGCATCGCGGCCCACTGGCTCTACAAGACCAAGCAGGTCCGGCCCGACGAGCTGGACCATCACTTCGGCTGGTTCCGCCAGCTGCTGGAGCTCCAGCAGGATACCCACTCGCCGGAGGAATTCCTCGAATTCCTCAAGGTCGATCTCTATCAGGACGAGATCTTCGTCTTCACGCCGCAGGGAGACGTGAAGCGGCTCCCCAAGGGCGCCACCGCGATCGATTTCGCCTTCCACGTGCATACCGAGGTGGGTACCCGCTGCCAGGGGAGCAAGATCAACGGGCGGATTGCCCCGCTGCACCGGGAGCTCAAGAACGGCGACACGGTGGAGATTCTCACCTCGCCCCAGGCCCGTCCCAGCCGGGACTGGCTCCAGCACGTGCAGACCGGGCGGGCCCGCCACAAGATCAAGCAGTGGATCCGCCACGAGGAAGAGACCGTCTCCAGCCAGCTGGGCCGGGAAATCCTCTCCCGGGAGGTCAAGCGGAGGCGGCTGAGCGGGCTGGACGATGCCGGGCTCACCCGCGCTGCCGCCGCGCTCGGGATGGCGGACCGGATCGGGCTGGAAGCCGCGGTGGGGCGGGGCGACCTGCCCATCGGCCAGGTGATCCGCGCCCTGTATCCCGACCTGCCTGACGACGAGCTGGCCGAGCCCAAGCCCACCGTATTCGGCCGGATGCTCAACCGGATCCGGCTGGGCCGGGGCATCAAGATCCAGGGCGTCGATGGCCTGCTGGTCCGCTACGCCCAGTGCTGCCAGCCGGTGCCGGGCGATCCGGTGGTGGGGTACGTCACCCAGGGCAGGGGGATATCGATTCACCGCTCCGATTGCCCGAACCTGCTCACCCTGTCGGCCGGCGACCGCCGGGTCGAGATCGACTGGCAGGAGCAGGAAGGGGAATCCTTCTCGGTGCGGCTGGTGGTGAATGCCGAAGACCGCCGGGGACTCTACGCCGACATCCTCCAGGCTATCAGCGCCACCGGCACCAACATCCGGGGCGCCGACCTGCACACCAAGGACGGCGGCGCGTTCGGCACGGTCTTCGTCGAGGTCGACAATCTTCCCCACCTCGCCAAGGTGCTCAAGGCAGTCCGGCGGGTGAAAGGGGTGAGTTCGGTGGACCGGAGAGAAGCCGCCGGCTAACCGGGCTCTACACAGCGTCCCGGGGATGTATTAGCTTTTTCTAATCCTCGTGACGGAGCAGCACATGGCAGCCGACAGGAAGGTTCCCGACTTTTCCGATGTGCGTTCGGGGAGCAGCTCGACCGCCCCGGGCAGCACTCCCGCTCCGGCCCCGCGGCGCACCTACACCGTGGTAGCCGGCGACAGCCTCTCGAAAATCGCCAAGCGCACCTATGGCAACGCCAACCGCTGGCGCGCGATCTACGAGCTGAACAAGGACATCATCAAGAACCCCGATCTCATTTATCCCGGACAGGTGCTGACCCTGCCCGACGCGTAACCTACCTCAGGGAGAATCCGCTCATGCGTGCACCACATATTTCCAGATTCGCCTTCGCGGGCGCGGTGCTGCTGGCCGCCGGCTGCGGCAAGAAGGACGACGCCACCGACGTGATTCCGCCGCCTCCGGCGGCCACGGCGGCGTTCCGGGTGACCAGCGTGGATCTGGGCAAGTCCATCACGGCCGACAAGATGATCGCGAACCCCACCGACGACTTCGCCCCGGGCGATACCGTGTATGTCTCGGTGGCCACCGAAGGGACCTCGCCGGGCGCGGCGATCAAGGCCCGGTTCACCTTCCAGGACGGACAGGTGGTGGAGGAGTCGACCCAGACGGTGGCGCCGACCGGACCGGCCCGGACCGAGTTCCATATCGTCAAGCCTTCGGGCTGGCCGGAAGGGAAGTACAAGGTGGAGATCACGGTGGACGGCGCCCTGGCCGGTTCCAAGGATTTCGAGGTCAAGCGCGGCTAGCGTGATCGCGTGAAGTGGCTGCTGAAGTCCGAGCCCGGCACGTACTCCTTTTCCGATCTGACCCGGGAAGGGAGCACGTGCTGGGACGGCGTCTCCAATCCCGTCGCGCTGGGCCACCTGCGCGCCATGAAGAAGGGCGATGAGGCCTTCTTCTACCACACCGGCGCCGAGAAGGCAATCGTGGGTCTGGCCCGGATCGTCAGCGATCCCTATCCCGACCCGAAGCTCGGGGACCCGCGACGCGTGGTGGTGGACCTCGCCCCGGTGCGCCCCCTCGCCCATCCGGTGACGCTTGCCGCGGTCAAGGCCGATCCCCGGTTCAGAGATTTCGCCCTGGTCCGGATCGGTCGGCTCTCGGTGATGCCGGTATCTCCCGAGCAGTGGAAGGCCCTGCTGGCCATGGCCTGAGCCGGATACCGAAGAAACCCCGATATCGCTACTTTTGAGCATGGCTTCCTTCAAAGTGGTGGCCCCGTTCGAACCGGCGGGAGACCAGCCCCAGGCGATTGCGGCGCTCACCCGCGGACTCGAGGCGGGGAAGCGGTACCAGACCCTGCTCGGGGTGACCGGCTCCGGCAAGACGATGACGCTGACCAACGTCATCGCGCGCTTCGGCCGTCCCACCCTGGTGCTCTCCCACAACAAGACACTGGCCGCGCAGCTCTACGGTGAGCTCAAGCAGTTCCTCCCCGGTAACGCGGTGGAGTACTTCGTTTCCTACTACGACTACTATCAACCCGAAGCCTACGTCCCCTCGACCGACGTCTACATCGAGAAGGACGCCTCGATCAACGAGGACATCGAGGCCCTCCGGCTCCGGGCGACCTCCAGCCTGATGGAGCGGGAGGACGTGGTGATCGTGGCCACGGTGAGCGCGATCTACGGCCTCGGCGATCCGGCCACCTACCGCAGCATGATGTTCACCCTGCGGACCGGCGAAGTGCGGGGTCGGGACGCCATCCTCCAGGACCTGGTGGCGATTCAGTACCTGCGCAACGACGTGTCGTTCGAGCCGGGCACCTTTCGGGTCCGCGGCGACACGGTGGAGATCTACCCCGCCTACGAAGAACAGGCGGTGCGGGTGGAGCTCTGGGGCGACCAGATCGAGCGGATCTCCAAGATCGAGCCGCTGACCGGGCGGTCCATCGCCGCGCTCGAGCAGTGCGCCATCTATCCGGCCAAACATTTCGTCACCGAGCGGCCGGCCATCGAGCGGGCGGTGCGGCTCATCCGGGAGGAGCTGGCGGAACGGCTGCATACTCTCCGCACCGCCGGCAAACTGCTGGAGGCCCAGCGGCTGGAGGGGCGCACCCATTTCGACATCGAGATGCTGCTCGAGATCGGCACCTGTCCCGGCATCGAGAACTACTCCCGGCATCTGACCGGGCGGGCCGAGGGCGAGCGGCCCGCCTGCCTGCTCGACTACTTCCCCGCGAACTATCTCGCGGTGGTGGACGAGTCTCACGTCTCCCTGCCCCAGGTCGGCGGGATGTTCAACGGCGACCGGGCCCGCAAGACCACCCTGGTGGAATACGGATTCCGGCTGCCCTCGGCGCTGGACAACCGGCCGCTGCACTTCGACGAATTCATGGGGCTGGTGCCCCAGATGATCGCGGTCTCGGCTACGCCGGGGGAGTACGAGCTCAGGCTTTCCGCCGGCGCGGTGGTGGAGCAGATCATCCGGCCCACCTTCCTGGTGGATCCCGAGGTCCGGGTGCGCCCGGTCAAGGGCCAGGTGGACGATCTGCTCCATGAAATCCGGCTGCGGGCCGAGCGGCAGGAGCGGGTGCTGGTCACTACCCTCACCAAGCGAATGGCCGAGGATCTCACCGATTATCTCCAGCAGCACGGGGTGCGGGTCCGCTACCTGCACTCCGATATCGACGCGATCGAGCGGGTGGAAATCCTGCGGGGGCTCCGGCTCGGCGAATTCGACGTGCTGGTCGGGATCAACCTGCTCCGCGAAGGACTCGATCTGCCGGAGGTCTCCCTGGTGGCGATTCTCGACGCCGACCAGGAAGGATTTCTGCGCTCCGACCGCTCCCTGATCCAGACGGTGGGGCGCGCCGCGCGGCACCTCAACGGGGTCGCCATCCTCTATGCCGACCGGATGACCGGCTCGATGGAGCGCGCCCTGGCCGAGATGGACCGTCGCCGCTCGCTCCAGCAGGCCCACAACGCCGAGCATGGCACCACCCCGGTGTCGATCGTGAAGTCGCACGAGCAGGTTCGCCTCTCTACCCACGTGGCGGAT
>DATFGC010000245.1:0-8016 GCA_035249765.1 Gemmatimonadales bacterium
GCGCACCGTCGCCATCAAGATTCTCCATCCCGAGCTGGCCGGGGCCATCGGCATCGATCGATTCCTCCGCGAGATCCGGCTGACCGCGCAGCTCCAGCACCCCAACATCGTCCCCATCCTCGATTCCGGGGTGCTCGAAGCACCTGAGGGCCGGCTCCCCTGGTACGCGATGTCGTTCCTGGAAGGGGAGTCGCTCCGGGCCCGGCTCGCCCGCGAAGGACAGATCGGGGTCGAGGAGGCGCTGGCCATCACCGAGGCGGCGGCCGAGGCACTCAGCGCCGCGCATCGGCAGGGCATCGTGCACCGGGACATCAAGCCGGAGAACATCTTCCTCTCCGGCGGCCGGGTCTTCGTGGTGGATTTCGGAATCGCCAAGGCTCTGCTGGGCAGCGAGGCCGAGAAGCTCACCAGCACCGGACTCGCCATCGGAACCCCCGCCTACATGAGCCCGGAGCAGGGATTCGGCGGGCAGGTGGACGCCCGCACCGACCAGTACTCCCTGGCGACGGTGCTCTACGAGATGCTGGCCGGGGATCCGCCCTTCAGCGGCAGCACCGCGCAGGTCATCATGGCGCGCCGGCTCACCGAGCCGGCGCGTTCAATGCTGCCGGTCCGGAGTACGGTGCCTCCGGCGGTCGAGTCCGCTGTGCTTCGGGCCCTGGAGCGAGCCCCAGCCGATCGCTTTTCGGATATCCGGAGTTTTGCCTCGGCGCTCCGGACCGCGACCACCGGGCAGTTAACAACCCCCCGGGCAGGAACGCGATGGCGGCGGCGACTCGTCTGGGCCCTGCCCATTGTGGGGCTGGCGCTCGGGGGATGGTGGCTCGCCACCCGAACCGGCGCCTCCGCCGGTTCGGGGCCGGACTCGGTCACGGTGGATCTCTATCGCCGGGGAGCGCGCGAGTACGCCAAGCGCACTCCCGAGGGAGTGCTGCAGGCCCTCTCCCTGTTTTCCGCGGCCATCGAGCGCGACTCTAGCTATGCACCAGCATGGAATGGTCTCGCCAAGGCTTATATCCGCGCTTACCAGCGGTCCTTCGCCGTGCCGGGCGTTTCTCCAGACCGGGTCCTCCCGCAGGCCGTGGCGGCTGCGGACCGGGCCCTGGTGCTCGATTCCTCGAGCGCCGACAGCTGGCTCACCCGTGGAGTCTTGAGCTGGCAGGTCGATCCAGTGGATCTGGCCCCGATGTACCGGGCCATCACCCGGGCGCTGGCCCTCGACTCGACGTCGGCCGAGGCCTGGCACTTCCTGGCCCTGTATCACGCCGAGCAGGGAGACCTGGCGCGAGGCATGGATCTGTGGCGCAAGACCGTGCGGCTCGGCCCCGCCTACACCCAGGGCCTGGTGTTCCTCGGCATCGGCCACAGCTGGCGGGGAGACTACGACAGCGCCGCGTTCTGGGGCGACAGCACCCTCGCGGTGGAATCAAATTATCTGCTGGGCCGCACCCACGCGGGGTATATGGCGATCGAGCGGGGTGACTATCAGCGCGCCGAGGCGATGTTCGAAGCGGCCCGGCGGCTCGCCACCGAGGTGGAGGTGACCAACGTGCTGGCCGGATCCGCGCTGGCCCTGGCTCGGTCCGGCCGGCGCGGTGAAGCTCGGACGCTGCTCCGGCGGGTGGATTCGTCGCTGGCGGCACAGCAGACCCCGGTGACGCTGCACACCGTGGTGTTCGTCGCTCAGGCCCATGCAGGACTGGGCAACACGACTCAGGCGCTGGGCTTGCTCCAGCGCTACCGGCCTCAGGGGGACCGGCATTACCAGCTTCACCTCCGCTGCGATCCCCAGTTCATCCCGCTACGCTCGCTGCCGGCCTTCCGTACCCTGCTGGTGACGCCGGCGCCGGCCGGGAAAGCGGGGTGCTGAGAAGGGCGGCAGGTGGTTGGACGGCAGGACGGCAGGATTCCCACTTTGCGTCTTTGCGTCTTTGCGTCTTTGCGTCTTAGCGTCCTTGCGTCTCAGACCTTCGCCAGCCCGTCGCGCAGGAGCGTCAGGGTATCGGCGGCGGTGAGTCTCCCGACCTTGTTGCTTGAATACATGGCGTGGACGATGGCGCCGTCGCGGGCCAGCACGAACGCCGCGGGTTGCAGGTGCGGCCGGCCTTCGCGCCGGCCGGTGTAACAGCCGATCAGCCTGGATACTGCTTCCGGATCGAGGCCGTAGGCCACGGGGAACCGGAGCCCCAGTCGCTCTACCGTGGCGGTGGCGTCCGGCTCGGTGTCGGAGGACAGGAAGACGATCCTGGCGCCGAGCGCCTCAAGCTCCCCCAGGTGTTGCTGAAAGTCAGCCAACTGCTGACGGCAGTGGCTTCACCAATGGCCACGATAAAAGACCAGTACCGCCGGAAAGCCGGACAGATCGTCGGGAATCCGGACCCTTTCGCCGCCAACGATGGCCGCCTGCAGCTCGGGGAAGCGCTCCCCGACGCGGAGAGTTTCCATGGTGGTGCTCCCGGAGAAAGCTTATAGGGAGACGCCGCCCCGCCGGTCGCGCCCACAGCGGGAGTCGGGGGCCGGCGGCGGACGGGTACTCTTCCGTACCGTCCGGACACCGGCGATCATTTGGTTGTCTCAGCAGGCTTCAGGGTTTGATTTCAAGTCCCTCAACTTTCGGAGTGGTTTATGAAACGTCCTTCTCTGCTCGTACTCGCCCTTGCCAGCCTCACCGGCCTTGCCCAGGCCCAGCAGCCGGCAGCTTCTCCTGACGTCGCGGTGCGCACGGTGCGCGAGCTGTGGCAGGCAATGACCAACTACGTGACCCGGGCCGCCGCGGACGTGCCCGATTCGTTGTATGCCTACAAGCCGGTGGCGACCGTGCGGAGCTTCGGCCAGCTCATCGGCCACGTGGCCGGCGCGCAGTACATGATCTGCGCCGCCGCCCTCGGCGACCCTCCCCGGGGTGAAGACGAGATCGAGAAAACCAAGACCACCAAGACCGAGCTGGTCGCGGCGCTTCGAGCGTCCACCGAGTACTGTGGCCGGGCCTATGCCCAGACCGATGCCGCCGCCCAGCAGCGGACCCAGCTCTTCGGCCAGGAGCGGAGCCGGCTCGCCGCACTCGGCATCAACGCGACCCACAACGCCGAGCACTACGGTAACCTGGTGACCTACATGCGGATGAACGGGCTGGTGCCGCCGTCCAGCCGTCCGGCCCAGTGACCTGCTCATGTTCTCAGGTAACGACTGCCGCCGCCCGTCACTTTGACGAGCGCAGGATTCGCAAGGAGCTGGAGAGCTACCAGAGCACCGGACCAGGACCGACCACACGGGGTCTCCTGACTCAGATTCTTTCCCAGGGGCCGATGCCGGAGACAGTCCTCGACGTCGGCTCCGGGATAGGACCGATGAGTCTCGAGCTGCTGGAAGCAGGCGTGAAGCGCGCCATCTGCGTGGACATGTCCCCGGCGGCCCTGGCGGCAAACGCCGAGGAAGCCCGGCGGCGAGGAGTGGATGACCGGGTCGAGCAGGTAGAAGCCGATTTCGTTGCGATTGCCCCGACCCTGCCGGTAGTCGATCTGGTCGTACTCGACCGGGTGGTCTGCTGCTATCCGGCTTATGCCCCGCTGCTGGAACAGGCCACCGCCAGGAGCCGCCGCCTTCTGGCACTGGCCTATCCCCGGGACCGGTGGTGGGTCCGGCTGGCCATGCGGATCGAAAATGCCTGGCGGGGAATTCGCGGCGACGATTTCAGGTCCTTCGTGCATCGGCCCGCCGCGATGGCGGAGGTCCTTCGGCGCGGCGGATTCACTCGGTCTGGCGCGCTGGCTACAATCGCCTGGCAAATGGAGCTCTACGCGCGGAATGGGTAGACGCAAAGACGCAAAGACGCAAAGACGCAAAGACGCAAAGACGCAAAGACGCAAAGACGCAAAGACGCAAAGACGCAAAGACGCAAAGACGCAAAGAACAACCTACCGGCCTACCGTTCTGGAGCCTACCGTCTCAGAAGCGCAATCCCAGTATCACGCGAAGCGCGACCAGCGGCACCGGCAATAGGGTCAGCCCCCCCGCGAACACGAACCCGTGCCGGAATAAGGTGGGTCCTACCTCGGAATAGTCCCGCCCCCAGGTCCGCATCACCAGCGCGTCGGAATCTCCCCCAGGATGTCGAGGAGGTTGGCCAGGAACCCGTACACCAGAATCCCGCCCCAGGGGATGCTCGCACTACGCCCCAGCAGCAGCTCGGCGCGGCGAGGGTAGTGACCCCCGCCAGGAGGAGGGCGAGGTTGTAGGCCGGCCGGCGGGATTCCCACCCGCGGATGATTTCCCCGGTTCGGGGGCGGAGTAGGGGCCCGGAAGAAGAACCTGGTGAGGGTGCCCATGACGAGCTACTTTACAATACAAAGTACTCTTGCGAAAGCGGCCGCAGCGATGTCAGGACCGAGGGCCATGCTAACCAGGCAAACGGAAGAATGGTTGACAGCTCTGGCGTGTGAGCCTCGGCGGCAATAAGCCCTTCCCGGAGGGCTTTTCAAACAATTTTCAGGTCAAGGACCCGGACCAATTGTCAGGTGTGCCTTTCAGAATCTGCGTAATCATGCGGGCCCACCGTCCAAGCAGCAGGATGGTAGATTGAGTCGGCTGGATTCACCCCCACAAACAGGCCTGATCTGACCGAGTCTCGGCTTTCGGCAGCCCTCGCCGACCGCTACCGGATCGAGCGCGAGCTCGGCCAGGGCGGCATGGCCACGGTGTATCTGGCCCAGGACCTGAGGCACGACCGCAAAGTCGCGCTCAAGGTGCTCCGCCCCGAGCTGGCGGCGGTCATCGGCGCGGCCCGGTTTCTGGTGGAGATCAAGACCACCGCCAACCTCCAGCATCCCCACATCCTCTCGCTCCACGACTCCGGCGAGGTGGAGGGCACCGCCTTCTACGTCATGCCCTACGTCGAAGGCGAATCGCTGCGGGACCGGCTCAGCCGAGAGAAGCAGCTCCCGGTGGATGATGCGATCCGGATTGCCCGCGAGGTGGCGGACGCGCTGCACTACGCCCACGAGCACGGGGTGATCCACCGCGACATCAAGCCCGAAAACATTCTGCTCCAGGGCGGCCACGCACTGGTCGCTGATTTCGGCATTGCGCTCGCCGCCGCGAAGACCGGCGGGAGCCGGATGACCGAGACCGGGATGTCGCTGGGCACCCCGCACTATATGAGTCCCGAGCAGGCGATGGGTGAGCGGGAGCTGGATGCCCGGACCGACATCTACGCCCTGGGCTGCGTCGTCCACGAGATGTTCGCCGGTGAACCGCCGTTCACCGGGCCGACCGCGCAGGCCATCGTGGCCCGGGTGCTCACCGAGCCGCCCCCGGCGCTGCGGCAGAAGCGGAGCACCGTACCGCCGCACGTGGAGGAAGCCGTCCGGATCGCGCTCCAGAAGCTCCCCGCCGACCGCTTCCGGTCCGCCGCGGAGTTCGGCTCGGCGCTGGGCTCGCTGGAGGGGCTCCGCCGCACCGCGGCGGCTCCGGTCGAGCGCGGGCCGCGATTTGGCCTGCTGGCGATAGGCGCCGGCGCCGTCGTCCTGGCCCTGGCCGCCTTCCTGCTCGGACGGGGCACCGGCGGCGGGTCACCCGACGCGCCGCTGGCCTTCGGCCGGAATCTCCATGTCACCTGGGACCAGGGACTCGAGATCATGCCGGCCCTGTCCCCCGACGGCCGGAGGGTGGCGTACGCCAGCGGCTCGCTGATCCGCTTGCGGATCATGGTGCGTCCGGTCGGTGAGGGCCGCGCCGCTCCCCTCACCGGAGACAGCACCGGGGAAAGCGATCCGGAGTGGTCTCCCGACGGGACCCGGATCCTCTTTCTCTCCCGCGGCGGCATCTACACCGCTCCGGCCGGGGGCGGTCCGGCCCGCCCCGAGGTCCCCGGGAACCCGGCGCTTCCCATCGTGTCCGCCACCTGGTCCCCGGACGGCGGGCGCATCGCCTTTGCCCGTGGGGATTCGCTGCTGATCCGGGAATCCGATGCGACGGTGCGCGGACTTGCCCTGATCACCGAGCCGACCCGGTGCGCCTGGTCTCCGGACGGCGAGCTGATCGCCTGCGTGAGCGGGAACACCTACTATGCCCGCCCCTCGTGGGTGTTCGGGAATCTCTCGCCCAGTCAGATCGTGGTCTGCCGGGTGCGCGACGGGAGAGTGACCGCGATCACCGACAGCCTCGCGCTCAATCACAGCCCGGTCTGGTCCAGGGATGGCCGCTGGCTCTACTTCGTCTCCAATCGCCACGGCCCGATGGACATCTACGGCGTGGCGAGGTCCTCCGGGGGCTCGGCCAGGGGTTCGCCGGTACGGCTCAGCACCGGGCTCGGCGCCCACACCATTGCATTGGCAGGTTCCGGCGACCGGCTGGCCTATTCGCTCCACAGCGTGCGCTCCAACATCTGGTCGTTGCCGGTTCCCATGGGCGCGCCGGTGATGACCACGGCGGCGAGCCGGGTCAGCAATGCCAACGAGAACATCGAGAACCTGGGCCTCTCCCCGGATGGACGGTGGCTCTACTACGACTCCGACCTCGCCGGCAACGCCGATCTGTTCCGGCTGTCGGTGGTGGGGGGCGAGCCGGAGCGTCTCACCACCGACGCCGTCGACGATTTCTTTCCCAGGCCCTCTCCCGATGGCGAGGAGCTGGCGTTCCATTCCTGGCGGGGCGGCTCGCGCGATCTGTACGTGATGCGACTCGATGGCGGCGGAGTGCAGCGGGTCACCCACACGGAGGGACAGGAGTCGGTGGCGACGTGGTCCCCCGACGGCAAGGCACTGGTCTACAGCTTCCTCTCCACCGAGGAAGGGGTCTGGGTCGTCGCTCGCGATTCGGCGGGTGAGTGGGGCACGCCGGTGCAGCGCCGCACCGGCGGCGCTCTCCCGTCCTGGTCTCCCGACGGCAAATGGATCGCGTTCGTCACCACGATCTCCGGCGGCAGCCTGGGCGTGATCCCGATGCCTTCGGGCGATGAGCGCACCCTTGTGGATGTGGCGGGCCTGGGTGGCGCGGCGGTAGCCCGGGGGATCTGGGGGGAAGACGGAACCCTGTATTACTCGATGCGGCACTCCGACGGCCTGGGCAGCATCTGGTCGCTGCGCCCCGAGCGCGGCACGCCGCGACTCCTGGTCCGCTTCGACCCGAGTCTCCATGCGTCTTTCCGTGGCTCGTTTACGGTCGGTGCCGGCGCCTTCTTCTTCCCGACCGACGACCGCCAAAGCGACATCTGGGTGATGGAGATCCCCCGAACCCTCACTTCAGGATCACCGTGAGCGCAACCCGCCTATCCGCGGCTCTGTCTGACCGCTACCGGATCGACCGGGAACTCGGTCAGGGCGGCATGGCGACGGTGTATCTGGCCCAGGACTTGAGGCACGACCGCAAGGTCGCGCTCAAGGTGCTCAAGCCGGAGCTGGCCGCCGTGCTGGGCGCCGACCGGTTCGTGGTGGAGATCAAGACCACCGCCGCGCTCCAGCATCCCCACATCCTCCCGCTCTTCGATTCTGGTACGGCCTACGGGTTCCTCTACTACGTCATGCCCTACATCCAGGGCGAGACCCTGCGCAGCAAGCTGGACCGGGAGACCCAGCTCGGCATCGAGGAGGCGGTGCGGATCACCCGCGACGTAGCGGACGCGCTCGACTACGCCCACCGCCACGGGGTGATCCACCGGGACATCAAGCCGGAGAACATCCTGCTGCACGACGGCCGCCCGATGGTGGCCGACTTCGGCATCGCGCTGGCGGTGAGCGCCGCGGCAGGCGGCCGGATGACCGAGACCGGGATGAGCCTCGGCACGCCCCACTACATGAGCCCGGAGCAGGCCACCGCGGACAAGGAGATCTCGGCCCGGTCAGACGTGTACTCCCTGGCGTCGGTGCTCTACGAGATGCTCACCGGGAGCCCGCCCCACACCGGCTCCTCGGCGCAGCAGATCATCATGAAAATCATCGCCGAGCCGGTGGCGCCGGTGACGGCGCTCCGGAAATCGGTGCCGCCCCATGTAGCCGCCGCGCTGGCCAAGGCGCTGGAGAA
>DATFGC010000246.1:0-3164 GCA_035249765.1 Gemmatimonadales bacterium
CCTCGGAGGATCGTGATAGCGGCGAAACCGGGGATAGGTTGCCTTCCCCGTCGCCCACACCATCTGCCACTCCTTCCCTGTTCCCCCGGTTTTCCCCGTTCCCCCTTCAATCCAATCCGCCACCGCCTGGTTGATCGCCAGAGCGCCCTGGCTGCCTCCGGTAACCAGGATGACCGGTTTGCCGGGGTCCAGTCCAAGGCGGGTCAGGGCCGCGCTGCGGCGGGAAGGATCGGGAGGAACGATGGGATTCCCGGTATCGAAGATTGCGGTTCGGGGCCCCGGCCGGAGATGACGCTCCGCCTCGGGGACCCCGAGCCAGATCTCTTTGACTCGCCGCGCCAGCAGCCGGGTGGCAAGCCCGGGATAGGCATTCTGCTCCTGGATCGCGGTAGGAATGCCCCGCCCGGCGGCCCGCCACACCACCGGGCCGGAGGCGTAGCCACCGGTGCCGATGACCAGCGCGGGACGCTTCCGGTCGAGCAGCCGATCGACCGCCCGGAGCAGCCGCAGTCCGACCAGGGGCCAGCGGAAATTCTTCCACCATTGCCGCCGGTAAATCGGCTCCGCGGGGAGGAGCTCATAGGGAAAGGCCCGGGTCCGCAGCAGGGAGGCTTCGACTCCCCGCGTCGCACCCACCAGCATAACCCGCCAGTCGGGATGATGGCGGCGGATGGCTTCCGCGATGGCGAGGCCGGGCATGAGGTGGCCGCCGGTGCCACCGCCGGCGATAACCACGGTCAACGGTGAACGGTCAACGGTCAACGGGACCTGCCTTGCCGGCTACCCGCGTACCATTCCGGGAGGCATTTCCCGTTGACCGTTGACTGTTGACCGTTCACGCTTTTACGGGCCTTCCCCGCGACCTCCCGATGTTCACCAGCACCCCCACCGAGAACAGTGCGACCAGCAGCGCCGACAATCCGGAGGACATGAAGGGGAGTGCCAGCCCGGTGGTGGGCATGAGGCCGAGGTTGACTGCGCCATGCAGCAGCGCCGCCAGCGCCACCGAGGCGGTGAGCCCGGTGGCCAGGTACTGGCCGAAGGGATCCGGGGCGGTCTTGGCGATCCGGAAGCCCAGCCAGCAGAAAATGAAAAACAGCAGACTGATCACCAGAACGCCGAGGAAGCCCCATTCCTCGCCGATGGTCGCCCCGAGAAAATCGGAGTGGGCATAGGGGAGATAGTTCATCTTCAGCTGACCGTGTCCGTAGCCCACCCCGAGGGGTCCCCCCGAGCCGAAGCCCAGCAGCGCCTGCTGGAGCTGCCAGTCGCCGCCCCCTTCGCAGGGCTCCAGGAAGCACTTGAGACGCTGGAGCCGGTACGGCTCGGCCCAGATCAGCGAGAGCCCCCCGAACAGCGCCGCCACGCCGAGCAGGAGGAAGTGGCCGATCTTGGCCCCGGCGGTGAACAGCACCACCCCGCCCAGCAGCGCCACCAGCGTGGCCATGGAAAGATTGGGCTCGATCAGGATGAGAAACGACATCACGCCGATGATCAGCAGAAACGGCAGCACGCCCTTCTTGAAGCCCCGGACGGCGTCTCCTTTCTTGGCGGCCAGCATCGCGGTCCACACCACGATCGCGAAGCGGGCCAGCTCCGAGGGCTGGAAGCTGGCGGGACCGAGATCGAGCCAGCGGCGGGCGCCATTGATGCTGGGTGCGATGCTCCCGGTAAAGGGCAGCACCACCACCACCAGCGCGGCGAGAGCCAAGAGCAGAAGGGGCCAGGCCAGGGTCCGCCAGCGGTGATAATCCACCCGCGACACGATGAGCAGCGCCATCGCCCCGAGACCGGCGCCGGCGAGCTGCTTGGCGAACAGGTCGAAGGGCCGGTCCTCCATGGCGGCGGCCGCGTAGAGACTCGCGATCCCGAACACGGGCAGCACCGCGGTCACCACGGTCAGCCACCGGGTTTCCCAGCGCAGCTCGCCGGGCTGGCGGACCACCGGCTGCTTCACCATCCCTCCACGATCTCCCGGAAGCGCCGGCCCCGCGCCTCGTAGTTGTCGAACATGTCGTAGCTGGAGCAGGCCGGAGAGAGCAGGACCGCGTCGCCGGGACGGGCCAGCTCGCGCGCCCGCGCCAGGACCTCGTCGAAACTCCCGGCGCTGACCACCGGGACTCCGGCCCCGCCCAGATCGCGAATCACGATCGGACCAGCCTCGCCGTACGCGACAATCGCCCGGGCCCGCCCGCGGAGGGCCGGCGCCAGCACGGTGTAGGGCTCGCCCTTGTGCCGCCCGCCCAGCAGCAGCACGTAGGGCCGGGTCATCGCGGCGACCGCCACCCGGGTCGAGGCGATGTTGGTGGCCTTGGAGTCGTTGATCCAGAGCACGCCGGCCAGCTCGCGGACCGGCTCCATGCGATGGGCCAGCGCCCGGAAGCTCTTGAGCCCTGCCGCCAGGGCCGAGTGATCCAGACCCATGACCCGCACCGCCAGCGCCGCGGCCAGCGCATTGGCCACATTGTGATCCCCGAGCAGCGGCAGCTGGTTCCGGCCCATCACCGGCCGCTGGTCCACCATCAGCCGGTCGCCCGCGCGATCGTACCAGGCGTCGCCGGGCTCCCGGGTGGAGAACCGGAGGTGGCGGCCGGGGATTCCGCGGACCAGGTCCCGTGACGCGGCATCATCGGCATTGGAAACCCAGACCGACCGGGGCGAGGCGTGCTGGAAGAGCCGCGCCTTGTCGGCGTAGTACTCCTGGAGCGAGGCATATCGGTCGAGGTGGTCGGGGGCCAAATTGGTCAGCACGCCGACGATGGGCCGGAGTGCGGTCATGTCGTGCAGCTGAAAGGAGGAGAGCTCCACCGCCATCGCCTCCGGGAGGGTCCGTCCCAGTGCGACCTGGGAGAGCGGGGTCCCGATGTTGCCGGCCGTCACCGCACGCTTGCCACCCGCCACCAGCAGGTGCCCGATCAGCGCGGTGGTGGTGGTTTTTCCGTTGGTGCCCGTGACCGCCGCGTACGGCACTCCCTCGAGCGCCTCGAGCCCGAGATCTGCTTCGGCACGCACCGGCACCCCGGCCAGCCGCGCGGCGAGCAGGGGAGGCGCCTCGGGCGGGACGCCGGGCGACACGACGCAGAGCGCGGCCCGGCCGATCCGGGCCAGATCGTGGCCGCCGAGATCAACCTCGGCGCCCAGGGCCCGGAGCTCGGCCGCCGCCT
>DATFGC010000247.1:0-3559 GCA_035249765.1 Gemmatimonadales bacterium
CCAGCCGATGTTCCACCCCTCGACGAGCACTCCCCCCAGCCCGTTGGCGGCCGCGAAATCGATGTAGCGTTTCGCGTTCTCCGTGGTGGCGCCGTGCCGGGGCCCACTGTGCCAGGTCATGGTGTTGATGTGCATGCCCCACCAGATGCCGACGTACTTCATCGGGCGGATCCAGTCGGTCCTGGGCAGCGCATTGGGAGGATTGAGCTTGAGACCGAGCAGCGAGGGCGCGAGCCGGGTGAGGCTGTCGGCCAGCTGGATGGTGCGCCACGGGGTCACGAACGGAGTCCGGCCCCGCACCTTGATCCCGTCCGCCATCGGCGCCAGGTCCGCCCGCAGGGTGCGGCTCTCCCCCCGCTGCCCGGCCAGGTTCATCCGGGCGTAGTCCGCCAGGTTGGCCTCGTGGATCACCATGAAGGTGCGGCCGTCGGGGGTCTCCATGGTGAGCGGGGTCTGCACGCTGTCGAGCAGGCTCATCGGGCTCGACGCGTAGAGCATCTCGGAGCGGTCCATCCGGGGGCGGTTGGAGGGGATCCACCAGGCCCGGGCGTTGTCGGCCAGGGCGAACTCGGTGAGCTCGCCGGTCAGCTCGAAGGCGCCGAGCCCGGGCTGCTCGGGCAGCTCGTAGCGGAAACCGACCCCGTCATCGAAGGCCCGGACCCGGAGCACGAATCGGCGGGCCGGAGCGCTGGTTTCCTCCACCGAAACCGCCAGCTCGTTGTAGTGGTCCCGCACCCGGGCCACTTCGCCCCAGGGCTGGGTCCACCACCGATCGTGGGATTGCCGAGTGGTATCGGTAATCCGGAGCCCATCGCGAAGCAGGGGCGCCCCCCGGAATTCAAACCCGAGAAGCGAGGGGAGGATCAGGAGTCGGCCATCCCGGGTCAGGCTGTATTGCAGCCTGCCTTCGGTAAGCTGGACGGTGACCCGGTTCCGCCCGTCGGGGGATGCGACGGCGCCCTGGGCGGGGAGCGGGGACGGTGTGCTCCCGAGGAACGCGGCGGCGAGGAGGACACGGAGGGCGCGAGACATGGGGTGAAGGTTAGCCCTCCTTACGACCTTGCGCAGCGGCCCCAAAAGCTGGAGTCTTGGACGTGCCGCAGATCAATCTCGGTTTCATAGACTACGCCATCCTCGGCGTCTACTTCGCCTTCGTCCTCGGCATCGGCTGGATCGTTCGCCGATACGTCCGCGGTAGCGAAGATTTCTTCCTGGCCGGCCGCTCGATGCCGGCCTGGATCGCCGGGCTGGCGTTCCTCTCGGCCAATCTCGGCGCCCAGGAAGTCATCGGCATGGCGGCCTCGGGGGCGAAGTACGGAATGATGACCAGCCATTTCTACTGGCTCGGCGCCATTCCGGCGATGGTGTTCGTGGGCGTGTTCATGATGCCGTTCTACTACGGCTCGCGGGCCCGCTCGGTGCCCGAGTACCTCAAGCTCCGCTTCGACGAGAAGACCCGCGGCTTCAACGCCATCACCTTCGCCGGGATGACCGTGCTGTCCTCCGGCATCTCGATGTACGCGCTGGCCAAGCTGCTGGAGCTGGTCCTGGGGTGGAACTTCCACATGAGCGTGGGGCTGTCGGCCCTCATCGTCCTCGCCTACATCTTCCTGGGCGGGCTCACCTCCGCGATCTACAACGAAGTGCTCCAGTTCTTTCTGATCGTGCTGGGCTTTCTGCCGCTGGTTCTGCTCGGGCTCAGGGACGTGGGGGGGTGGGATGGCCTGGTCGCCAAACTCAATACGGTCGCGACGACAGCCGGGTATCCGGAGGGCGCCTGGTCCAGCTCCTGGCGCCACCTGGATTCGGCGGCATCCAATCCCATGGGCGTCGAGTGGTTCGGCCTGGCCATGGGCCTGGGCTTCGTGCTGTCGTTCGGGTACTGGTGCACCGACTTCCTGGTGGTCCAGCGGGCGATGGCGGCGGAATCCATGACCGCCGCGCGCCGCACCCCCGTGCTGGCCGCGATTCCGAAGATGCTGTTTCCCGCCCTGGTGATCCTGCCGGGAATGATCGCGATCGCGCTGCATGCCACCACCCCGGGCGGACTCCTCCCCGCGGGGCCCGACGGAACCCCCAACTACAACCTCGCGGTCCCGGTGATGCTGGGGCATTACCTCCCGTCGGGACTGCTGGGCCTTGGCCTCACCGCGCTGATGGCCTCGTTCATGTCGGGCATGGCCGGGAACGTCACCGCGTTCAACACGGTGTGGACCTACGACATCTACCAGTCCTACATCCGGCCGGGACAGTCGGACCGGCATTACCTGCGGATGGGACACGCGGCCACGGTGTTCGGGATCCTGCTGAGCGTGATCGCGGCCTACGCCGCGACTCGGTTCAACAACATCATGGACATGCTCCAGCTGATCTTCGCGTTCGTAAATGCTCCCCTGTTCGCGACCTTCCTGCTGGGGATGTTCTGGCGGCGGGCCACCGGCCATGGCGCCTTCTTCGGGCTGCTGGCCGGAACCGGCGCCGCGGCGATCCACCACGGGCTGGTAATTTCCCAGGGCGCCCCGGTGGGGCTCAAGGGCGGCTTCCTGGGCATCGTGCTGCACACCTACCCCAGCGAGATGGCCCAGAACTTCTGGACCGCCATCATCGCCTGGACCACCTGTTTCGTGGCAACCATCGCGATCTCGCTGCTTACGGCGCGGAGCAAGTCGGACGACGATCTCAAGGGCCTGGTCTACAGCCTGACGCCGAAGCAGCAGGACGCCGGAATGCCATGGCACAAGCGGCCCGCCACGCTCGGGGCGATCGTGCTGGGGCTCACCCTGGTCCTCAACACCATGTTCTGGTGATCGCGCGATGAAACTGGACTTGCGGCTGCCGATCGGCCTGATGTTTTCGATCTTCGGAGTGATGCTGCTGGGCTTCGGCATCATCTCCGACGCCGCCATCTACCAGCGTTCGCTCGGCATCAACGTGAATCTCTGGTGGGGGGTGGTGCTGCTGGTGTTCGGGCTGGTGATGCTGGGCTTCGCGCTCAAGGCTCGGGGACCAGAGCGCGGCACGCCGTGACGCGCACCCCGTTCGGGGTGACGCCGGACGGAACCCCGGTCGAGCTGTTCACCTTCCGCAATACAGCGGGCATCCAGCTCTCGGCCATGAGCTACGGCGGGACCATCGTCTCGCTCCGGGTGCCGGACCGGGACGGCAACCTGGATGACATCGTGCTGGGCTTCGACTCGCTGGACGGCTACCTCGGCCACAGCCATTATTTCGGCGCGATCGTCGGCCGATATGCCAACCGAATCGGCAGGGGCCGGTTCGAGGTGGATGGGAGCCGCTATCAGCTCCCCATCAACGACGAACCCCACCACCTTCACGGCGGGGCTCGGGCGTTCGACCGGGTGGTTTGGCGGTGCGAGGCATTCCGGGATGGTCCCGGCGAGGGACTCGCCCTTCAGCACACCAGTCCGGACGGCGACCAGGGCTACCCCGGCAGGTTGAACGTGGAAGTGCGCTACCTCCTCAGCGATCGCAACGAGCTGCAAGTGGATTACCTGGCCACCACCGACAAACCCACCCCCGTCAACCTCACCCAGCACAG
>DATFGC010000248.1:0-5458 GCA_035249765.1 Gemmatimonadales bacterium
CGAAGCGCCCCCGGGAGGGGGCGGGGTGATTACGGCGCCCCCGGTCCGGCCCCGGGAAGTGGCCGGGACCAGCCTGGAAGTCTCTCCGGCCTTCGAGCTGCTCGAGGATCTTCCCCCGGCCCGCACCGAGCTTACCCGCAAAGGTGCGATGGTGCTGCTGGTGGACGACGAGGACCAGCTCCGCCGGGTCATGAAGGACCTCCTGGAGCGGCAGGGCTACAGCGTGGTCGAGGCCCGCGACGGGGCCCAGGCGCTGGACGAGGTGGACCGGCACGCCCCCGATATCGTCATCCTCGACCTGAACCTGCCCGGGATCGACGGGTACTCGGTGCTGAGCCAGCTCCGCTCCCGCTCGGCCACCCGCCAGCTGCCGATCATCGTGCTGACCGCCAAGGGCGACGAGGACAACGAAGTCCGGGTGCTCCAGCTCGGCGCCGACGACTTCCTGACCAAGCCCTTCCGGGCCAAGGCGCTGGCGGCCCGGCTGGAGAACGCGCTCGCCCGGCGGAAGGTGCAATGAAGCAGCCTTCAGCCTTCAGCCATCAGTCACCCTCACCCTCTTCGCACTTCGCTACTCGCTGATTCATGCCTGCCCGCATCGCCTACGTGGACGTCCTGGTACTCCGGGGCGAGGGAGACGGTCTCCAGGTGCTCTGTCTGCGCCGGGGCCCGGGGACCCGCTCTCCGGGCTCCTGGGAAGCCATCCACGGCCACATCGACGAGGGAGAGACCGCGGTAGCCACCGCGCTCCGGGAGCTCAGGGAGGAGGCCGGCCTGGTGCCCCGGCGGCTGTACAACCTGAGCAGGGTCGAGTCGTTTTATCGCCACACCACCAACGAGGTGGTGCTGGTGCCGGTGTTCGGGGCGCTGGTGACCCGGCGGGAGGAAGTGCAGCTGAGCGGCGAGCACGACGCCTTCGAGTGGCTGGCGCCGGCCGCGGCGCGGGAGCGGATGAGCTGGCCCCGGATCCGGCGGGAGATCACCGACGCGGTGCGGATGATCGGCCGGGGGGAAGCCGGGCCGCTGGAGGATGTGCTCAACGTCGGAAAGATCGGAAAGTAATCAGAAGTCGTTGGCGTAGCTCAGCAGCTTGAAACGGCCCTCCCGCTCGACGATGGACCCGAAGAGGCGACGGGTCAGCAGGCCGTCCCCCTCCCGATACCGGACCCGGCACGAGGACCATAGCCGGATCGGCCTCCCCTTGACCTGAAGGGTATCCCGCTCGCAGTCCACCGACTGGAAGACGAGCGCCTTGCCTCCGAGCCGCTCCAGCGTCCTGCCCAGCCCCTTGGCGCTCCCGGCGGTCAGCTGCATCCAGAAGATTGCCGGGTCGAGGTCATACGGGGGAGCGGCGTAGATGTGGTGGGGGAAGACCAGCCAGGCAAATTCGGCCCGGGAAAGCACCATCGACCGAAACGCCGCGGTATCGCGGGCGGACACCGCGGCAAGAAACCGGCGTGCCAGCGCGTCACGACTGGCCGCTCCTCCCTCGAACTCCGCCGGCTGGGTGAGCCCCTCGCGGAAGCGGCGAAGGTATTCCGGCATGGGCAGAATCGAATCGATCTTGTCGCCCGGCTTGCGCCAGGGCGCTCCCGCCTGCTCGGCACGGGACGCCGGGCAGGCCAGGAGCAGGCAGAGGCCCAAGCCACTCAGACCGCGCATTCGCATTCTAGTTCCGGTTGTACGCGGTCCAGCCTTCCCACCACTTGGTCCCCGCGGGATCCCAGGCGCCCCGGTAGATGGTCCCGGCCACGAACGTCCCGGCGCGGGTCAGCAGGTCCCCGGTAAAGGTGGTCAACCCGCCGGTCCGGGCCGCGGCCAGCGCGGTGAGCGACCAGTCGAAGCTTGCGCCGGTGGTCGAGGCCGTGGTCGGCACGGCGGGCAGCCCGGCAAAGAGCGATGCTGCCGCAGTGGCCTGCTCGAAGACCACGTTGTTCCCCGGAAGGTCGTAGGTCTGCTGGCCGGCCTGGAGGGCCAGCGGCGTCTCCACGATCAGCACGTTCTTGATGGAAAGCAGGCCCGCGGTCTCCCGGGCCTTGGTGTCGGCGTCCCGGTATCCGAGACCGGCGTTCGGCCACCGGGCCAGGACGCCGTTGACGTAATGTCCGCCGGTGCCCCGGCGCAGCACCGCGCCGTAGCCGCCGCCCGACGGGACCACGCCGGGTCCAGTGCCGACCAGGGTGAAGTTCGCCACCACCGGGGTGGTGAACGGCGTCGAGTTGAAGGCGAGGTCGCAGCCGCTGCCGGCACAGCCGTCGTTCTCGATGCCCTGGGGGTCGGACGAGGCGTTACCCACGCCGGGCCGGGGAGGGAAGACCCGGCTCTGGTACGCGATCAGGAACTGGAGCCGTCCGGTGTAGCCCTCGGACATGTCGAAGTGATCGTCGCCGGACTCGTAGGAGACCAGGTGCTTGGCATCCGCAGCGCCGCCAAACCATTCGAACGCATCGTCGAGGCCGTTCAGCGACTGGAGAAAGTCGAGGGTCGTTCCGCTGCCGATGGCGGCGAAGGTGAACGAATTCAGCTCGGTGTCTTGGGCCGGCCCGAAGCCGGCGTACTCAACCCGGACATACCGGAGCGTCCCGCTGTTGTCGGCGTTGTTGGTGCCGCCGGAGTAGGGTTGCAGGGGATTGTCGGTCGACGTGCCGGTCCCCTCGATGTTGACGGTTCCCGACCGGTTGATGATCCCGTTGCCGATGATGATCAGCCCGCCCCAATCGCCCGGCTGGCGCTGGCCGTCGGGCTGGGAGGAGGTGAACACGATCGGCAGCGCCGCGGTGCCGTCGGCGATGATCCGGGCGCCGCGCAGCACGAACAGGGAGGACCCCACCGAGTTGAAGTCGCCCAGAACTCTGGTTCCCGACTCGATCGTGAGGGTGGCGCCGTTGGCCACTTTGCGGAAGCCCTGGACCAGGTAAATGTTCCCCCGGGTCCAGGTGGTGTTGGTCGTGATGTCGGCCGTCACGTTGACCTGCTGCGCGGCCCCCGTCGTCGCGCTGACCTCGGTGGAGAAGGCGGAGGTACCCCCGCTCCGGACCGCCGCGATCCGGTAGCGGTACAGCGTCGTCGGAAGGAGACCGGTGTCGTTGAAGGAGGTGGCGGAACTCGCCGGCCGGTTGATCTCCGCGAAGGTTCCGCTCGCGCCCTGGGCGCGCTCCAGCACGTATTGGGTGACGCCGGTCGCCGCGGTCCAGGTCAGGTTGATGCCGGTGCTCCCCGACGCCGAGGCCGCAAGGCCTGCCGGAGGATTGTTGCTCGGGGTCACCGGATCGTCATCGCTGCAGGCCCAGAGCAGAGCCATGCCCAATACCAGTGCCATCGGGGTCTTCAATCCAAGGCCCAGCCTCATTTTATCCGCTCCCCACGTAGGTGGTTGATTCCTGAAACACGACGCCGGCGCTGCCGCAGGAAGCAACCCGGGCCGCGTCGGCGTTCTGTCATCGTCGAGTCACAATCAGGTCACACGGATCTGTCACTGCCTCCAGCTGAATCCGATCGAGAACACCCGTCCGGAGCGGTATCCCTCGCGAATCACCGCACCCTGGGTGAGCCGGTAGGGCGCATCGAGCAGGTTCTTGACGTCGGCGCGGCCGCGAAGCCCCCCGAACAGCGGGAACGCGACCGAGGCGTCGAGCACGTTGCGGGGCTGCTCGACCACGTCGGGCAGCGGGATTTCCCCGGCTTCGCTGATCCGCTCGCCTACCCGGTTGAACAACAGCGTCGCCGAGGCGTCGGCCGAGGGATGCCTCCAGGTCAGGCCCGCATTGATCACGTAGGGCGCCTGCCCGACCATCTTCCGCTCGGCGTTGGTGACGGATCCCCCGGTGAGATCGAGCCGGATCTTCGACTTCATGACGGTCGCGTTGGCAAACGCGGTGAAGGGCTGGAGACGCGCTCCCAGGAAATCCAGCCCCTTTCGGGCTTCCAGCTCGGCCCCGTAGTTGTCCGCGCCTCTGGCGTTCACGTAGGTGATGATCCTGGTGCCCGACGTCCCGGTATAGACCCGCTCGATCGGATCGGAGAACTGCTTGGCAAACACGGCCACGCTGAGCACTTCGCCGCCCCGGGGGTACCACTCCCAGCGCAGATCGTAGTTACGGATCAGGGCCCGCTTGAGATCGGGATTTCCCTTCACGTTGTCGCCCCCGATGACCTCACGAAACAGAATCGGCGACAGCTCGCGATACTCCGGCCGGGACAGCGTCTGGGACGCGGAAGCCCGCAAGTTGCTGCTCTCCCCGATGCGATAGTTGAGCGCCAGCGAGGGCAGCACGTCGGTATAGCTGGGTGTAGCGAGGGAGGGCTCGCCCGCGGTGGAGCGCGACCGCACCTCGACCGCCGAGTGCTCGACCCGAGCCCCCCCGATCAGCTCGAGGGACCGGCCCAGCTCCAGGGTGACCATGCCGTAGCCCGCCGAGAGCCGGTCGGAGGCGTCGTAGGAGCCTCCCTGGGCGACCGGCGAAATCCGGAAGTTGTCGGCCGAGCCCTGGGTGAACCGCCCGTCGAACAGCTCTTCCGGGGTCAGCGCCCGGTCGGTGTCGTTGAGGGGCCGGAGCAGGGAGATCGAGTAGGCCTGGTTGGTCGCATCCCGGCTGGTCGAGCGATACAGCCCGCCGATCTGGATGAACCGGTTGCTCGCCGACGAGCCGAAGCGGAACTGCCAGCTCGCCGACCCCTCGTAGGAATGCTCGTCGAGATCGGCAAAGGTTCGAACCGCCGCTTCGTTGGAGAATCCGTACCAGGTCGGGGTTCCGGTGGAGGTTTCGTACACCACTTCGGACCGGTCCGGCTCCTTGCGCTGCACCCCGGACACGGTGAACCCGGCGTCGAGGAAGTGCCGGTCGGCCACCTCACGGTGCACTCCGAGCTGGCTGGCGTAGATGTTCCGCTCGACATAGCGGAGCCGCTGGACCTGGAGCGGAAGGGCGAGGTTCTCGGACACCCCGGTCTCCACCCGCCCCTCGTTGTCCATGGTCCGGTTATAGGTGTTGTTGAGCACGACCCGGGTGTGGCTTCCCAGGTTGACGCTGAAATTCGCGATCCCGCCCCAAAGGGCGCTGTTCCGCCCGGTGGTGCCGTCGTAGCGGTCCAGCTCGGTCACCTCGCCCCCGGCCGTCCCGGCCGGCTGGGCGATGGCGCGGCGCTGGTCGGTCTTGATCTCCTGGGTGTAGGAGTAGCTGCCGGAAAGCAGATAGCTGAGCCCGGTGCCCCCGGTGGGGAGGGTGCCGCCCAGCGAGACGCCGAATCCGCCGTTGGGTGATCCACTGCGCCGCCGCGCCGACCAGACATTCCGGAACGAGTTCACCAGCGCGTTGGCCTGGGAGGGCGAGAGCTGCTGGCTGAAATCGACCTGTTCGAGGGACGACGGCATCCCGCGCGGGGTCGCGCCCAGCGCGACCCAGTCGCGTCCGGTCGCCGGCGCGAAGACGGCGGTCTTGCCGGTCACCGCGTCGTTGAA